>JAHDCK010000165.1 GCA_020629915.1 Saprospiraceae bacterium | reverse complement strand
GCCAAATTTACGACTTTTATTTTATTATGCGATTATTTTTGATTACCTGCTTAACTGAACTTAAATAATTAACCGCCGAGAAAAGAATGTGCTTATTGTCTGGCATTGTCGCTCGAGTTTTCGTCAGGCGAGACACCTGACGGGGCGGAATACGCCTTGTCAGGTGTCTCGCCTGACAAGAAACACCGGGCTAAGATGACAACATAAACATCATAATATTTTCGGCGGTTAATTTTTTAATCTCAATAAGTTTGTTGTATTTTTTTAAAACCGCAATACTTTTTTCATACTCACGCCTTCACTTGTTAAAATTTTAATATAATACAAATTTCCTGATTCAATTATATCAATTTTATTTGTATTATAAAAAACCCCAATCAACTTTCCATCCTGATTAAACAATTCTATTTCATATATTTTCATATCATTTTCTACCTCAATGCGAAGAACACTTTCACCCCCCATCGGATTTGGAAATATATTTATTTTATTTTCACTTAAAACCATTTCCCGAATGCTTGTGGAAATCATCGAAGCACCTTCCAGTGCATCCGAACTTACCAAAACAGGCGTTTGATCCGCATCATTATACATGGCTTTGAAGGCATCGATCTCAGGCGTACTCTCCGCAAACATTTCTTCCATCCACTTGGGGGGAAGCGACTGATAATACACTTTTGCTGTCACGTCCGCCAATCCCTCATACCCATTCAAGGCCACATGATAATGGACGATGTCCGAGGCATTTCCTTCCATGCCATTTTCATCTATATTAAAATTTGGATCAACATCTGCCTTTCCTACTACAAGGGTCGTATCGTAAACTTCATGCGTTTTTGAAAATCCAAGAGGTGGCAGGCGGTTATCTTTCAGGGAAGAATTGGCTCTTTCCAGCAAAGTGGAAAACTGGTCATTCACATCAGCTATCACCATTTCATATATTTGAACTTCATCTTCCTTACGGATAATATCGTAATGGGGTTCAAAGTGCGGGTCCTGCCCTTCCACCTCGGCATCGGCTTGTAACACACCGGATTTAAATAAAATATTTCCCATATCATCTTTTGCTATAAATTCAATAAAGGCCCGACGACTGGGATAACCCGAAGGAAATTTATGCCCGGCTTTGTTCGTTACCTTTACAGAAAAATAGGCTGTATCATTTTCTACTGCATCCAAATTCAGTTCCATATCAAGGGTTTGATTTTGAAGCATCTGGTAAGTATAATGCAAGGTAGAATCAAAATTCGCATCCGTGGCATCAATTCCAAGCGCATCTTTATTTTCCTTCATCAGTTGCAACATGAAGGTATTCGCTCCGGCAAATTCGTGTTTGCCAAAAGGCGAACGATAATCCAAAAAGGAATAATTTGCCGAGATAATGACGCCTTCCTCTACCCTTGGAACGTGGCATTTTTGGCAAGATATATTTTGAACATTATAATCTGAATTTAACCACTCGTGGTAAGTCGCTTGTTCTACAAAAGTATTCCCAGTATAATTTCCATCCAAATCAGCCGTCTTCGTCACCAATGTATGACAAGGCGCACATATACCTGCATCCGAAATATGTGGCCCGTAAACCGGAAGAAATCCAACGTACAAATCCATCGGTGCAGCGAAGGGGCCAAAGTATTGCCCGTGTAAAATCCGGAAAGTATCAAGCGTCATTTCCCCGGAGAACTGCTCCCCCAAATTCGTCGCACTCAACTGGTGACATATCCCGCAGGAAACACCATCCAGTCCCAATGTATCATTCAACAAATCCATCATAGAATAATGAGTATCGCCATTGAACATCGCCGTGTAATGTCCCATCGGGGCATGGCAGGAGGTACATTTGTTTTCAATATCTACCGTGTGCCCGGGATTGATCAATACCTCGTGACTCACCTTGGCTCGCCAGAATGGATCTTTGGCTGAGTTGGCCATCATGGTCGCCTTCCAATCATCAAAAACATTTATATCATTACTATCAATATCTATACTCGCTACTTTCAAGGGATCGTATCCATGACATCCTCTACAAGAGTTGGAGGAAGGAAAGTAGGCATTCGTATCAATATTATTAGAATGTATGATGGTAGAAAACAAGGACAATTCTGCCTCTGTGTGAAAAGCCTGCAAGTCATTGTTATCCAATGGTAAAAATGGCATGGCGAAAACAAACCCTCCTAACAATAAAGATAGTATATATTTTATTTTCATTTTATTAGAATTAAAACGACAATGCCCTAAATTTACCAAGAAATTCAGGGCATTGGAAATATTGTCACCGAAAAAGTCAAATTGAAGACACCCTATTCATTCCTTACCCAACCAAGACGAATAATTTCATCACAGATAGCCTGGCTCACAAAATCATTTCCTTTCTGGTTAAAATGTTGATCTATGGGCCAGAAATATTTACTGATTTGCGCCACTGTGGAATCCCCCTTTTTGTCAAAGGAATCTTTAATTTGCAAAGTCGGAATTTGTTTTTGTTCCAGAGAATCCATGAAGCGAACCAAAGGATTTCTGACTATCGGATATTTATAATTTGTTTTCAAGGGATGAGATACAAAAATAATCCGAGCCTGTTTTTCCAAGGCTACGCTACGTATTTTTTCTACGATTTCAAGGCCCCAGTATGAAAATAATTGTCGCCTTGATTTTTCCACCTGATAAGGCTTTAAATTTCCACTATAAGATTTTAGATAACGAAAATAAAATCTAACGATATGACTGCTGGAAAATAGCCACTCCCACCAGGGAGATTCAATTCTCACGGTTCCATCAGGCTGAAAACGTTCCAATCCGCCGCGCAAGGCAAAATCATGAACATCAGATGTATTTATAAAAAAAATAACAATATCAGATTCCAGATTCAGCAATTTTTCCTTGTACAACAGATAAGTATAAGCCAGGTCACTCCCGCCAACTCCGGCATTTATAGTTGTTATTTTTTTATCTTTATAATTTTTATTTAAACATAAAGGCAACTTTTTCACCCAAGTAGAATCAAAGGGCACACCAACGCCTTCGGTAAACGAATCCCCCAATGCCAGTATTCGAATCTCTCCTTCTTCTTTTGCCGGAATTTCTTTTTCGGGCAAACCTAATGCATTTATACTTCTATAATATTTAAATTCCTGAGTACCGGCATCAATAGTTGTATTGGGCGTGTGTAGAAAAAACCAGGAATCTGTATTGACGGATTTATTCAGAAATAAATATTTCCCACCCCAGCTCTTTTCATTGTAAGTATGAAATTTTCCGCTGACCCGCAATCCAATTTCAAAAAGGATCAAAACAATAAACACGGCATATAAAGATAATAAAATATTATTCTTCAATTCTTTATTTATTTTTAAAACAAAAAAAATCAAATAAAAAAAAGAGAGGGATAAAAATCCTAAGCCCAACCATATAGTGAAATATGAAATATAAGTAATTACTCTAAACTTAGCCTGTGACAAAAGGTAAGTCCCTCCCAGAAGAAATACACCTAAGAGGAAAAAATACAAGCTGGCTTTTAAATAATGATCGGGAACATTGAATCGTATCACACCCGAAAAATACAGAATTTTATTCTGATTTAGAAGCTCTTTTTCGTTCGTGTTCTTTTAATAATATTTTTCTAAGACGTATATTTTCTGGTGTGATTTCTACATATTCATCTTCCTCAATGTATTCCATACATTCCTCCAAAGACATAATTATAGGCGGCGGCAATTTCACCTTGTCATCCGCCCCGGCCGAACGCATATTCGTCAGTTTTTTTGTCTTGGTGACATTCACGACTAAATCCACATCCCTAGAATTTTCTCCAATGATTTGACCTTCGTAAACATCCATACCTGTCCCTACAAAAAACTTCCCGCGTTCCTGCAATTTGTTCAAGGCAAATGGAATGGTTGTTCCGGATTCTAATACAATCAACGAACCTTTTAATCGGGATGGAATATCTCCTTTCCAGGGTTGATAATTTTTAAACCGGTGCGTCATAATGGCTTCCCCTGCCGTTTGATTTAAAACATGCGTTCGCAAACCGATCAATCCACGCGAAGGAATATCAAATTCCAGGTGCATCAAATCGCCCTTGGGTTCCATGATCGTCATTTCTCCTTTTCGCTGCGTCGCCATCTCAATGACCTTCCCGGAAAAAGGCTCTGGTAAATCTATACTTAAAACCTCCACGGGTTCGTGCCGTTGACCATCTATTTTTTTGATGATAACTTTCGGTTTTCCTACTTGAAATTCATACCCTTCCCGACGCATGGTTTCTATCAAAACCGACAAGTGCAAAATCCCTCGTCCATAAACCATGAAGGAATCCGGCGAGTCTGTTTCTTCAATCCGAAGTGCAAGATTTTTTTCCAGTTCTTTGAATAACCGCTCTCGCAAATGGCGAGAAGTAACGAACTGACCTTCTTTCCCAAAAAACGGAGAGTTGTTCACGGTAAACAACATACTCATGGTTGGCTCGTCAATTGTAATCGGCGGAAGTGCCTCCGGATTTTCCAGATCCGAAATGGTATCCCCAATTTCAAATCCCTCAACCCCGCTTATAGCACAAAGGTCACCGTTATGAACTTCCTCTACTTTGCTTTTTCCTAAACCCGAAAAAGTAAACAACTCCCGAACTTTAAACTTGGAAACACTTCCGTCCCGCTTGGTCAAACTGACCATTTCATTTAACTTTATATCTCCGCGATTCACCCGACCGATAGCAATTCTTCCTATATATTTAGAATAATCAATCGTTGTAATTTGGAGTTGAAGGGTTCCTGGATTTTCTTTTGGTGGTGGGACGTGTTCTATCACCTGATCCAGCAAGTAGGAAACATTCTCTGTAGGATTTTCCCAGGATTCTGCCATCCAGCCATTTTTAGCCGAGCCATAAATCGTAGGAAAATCCAATTGATCTTCCGTTGCATTCAGGTTAAACATCAAGTCAAAAACGAGCTCCTGCACCTCTTCCGGGCGACAGTTATCCTTGTCCACTTTATTGATTACAACCAATGGTTTTAATCCCAACTCAATGGCCTTACTTAGCACATATCTCGTCTGTGGCATAGGGCCTTCAAAAGCATCCACAAGAAGCAAAACACCGTCGGCCATATTCAGTACACGCTCCACTTCCCCACCGAAATCGGCGTGACCAGGTGTATCTATAATGTTTATTTTTATATCTTTATAATTGACAGATACGTTTTTGGATACAATCGTGATGCCTCGTTCTCTTTCGAGGTCATTATTATCCAGTATCAATTCTTTCTTTTCCTCGTTGTCCCGAAACAGGTTACACTGATACAGGATTTTATCCACCAGGGTTGTTTTTCCGTGGTCGACGTGCGCAATAATGGCAATATTTCTGATTGATTTCCCCACTTGTATTTATAATTTTTTAAAATGAGGTGCAAAGGTAGGTATAATAAAGGGTTATTGGTTCTAAATTTTAAAAGTAAAATGAAGATTTTAAAACTATTTTCTAAAATGGAATTTTATTTGGACTAAGTCTAAATAAGAATTATATTTGCGTAAAATTAAAATCGCTCCCATGAAGTTATCCACTAAAAAGCAACTACAAGATCCTTCCAAAGAAATCCTGTTGCCTTTCCCTCTCCAAATCGTCTCCGGGAAGAAGCTCAAGAAAAAATGCTGTAAGAAATTCCGCAAAGGAAAACGTTGCAAAAGATGCCCTAATTCGTAGCGTGTATTGTTTTTTAAATGCTTGTCCCCATCAAGTCACGACTCGACTTCAAACAGCCCAACTTTTTACCGGAGTATGGTTTTTATATTAGAAGGTGTTTGAGTTTATATTTTAAAAAATATAAACTCAAACACCTTCTTAAGAAAATTTAAAATAAAAAAACCCGATTGAAAATTTTCAATCGGGTTTTTTTATATCTGAAAAATCAGATTTTATTTTTTAACGAAGTGCTTAGTTCTCCATCCTTCTTCTGTATAAACAGTAAGGAAGTAGTTTCCAGCAGCTAATGCAGAAACATCAAAGTTATAAACACCTGAAGTCATTCCGTCAATTGTCTCCGTCATCATTGTTTTACCCATTGCATCTGCAATACGGATAAAAGCATTATTGGTAGTTCCTTCTAATTGGATATCCATGTTGATAACGCTAGTCGCAGGACTTGGGAAAACAGAAACCTGATCTTTTGTTAATGCCTCTTCTGTATTAATTACATTTGGAGGAACAAAACCTTCAGTATGTAATCTGTTGAACACAACAGAACCAGACCATCCTGTGTAGAACTGATCCAGATCAAGAGGAGTAACAGTACCCACATCTGCCCAGTTTGCATAATTTACTCCGTCAGAAGTAAGGAATCTTGGAGAAACAGAAGTCCCGGCCAATGTTCCATCATAAGAGAAGTAGTTATAGTAAACACTATTTGGCGTCAAGGTAACAGGGAAGTCCAATTCCAAATAAATCAATTCATCTGTCGGCTCATCACCTGTCATAGTATAAGTTGCAGTAGAAACAATATTTCCGGAAATATCATTGAATCCGGCATCCAGATTATTTACACCATCACCATCCGGGTCAGCATGCAATAATTTGAATGAAATTTTATCAGACTCTGGATCGCCAACGACAACATCAGCAGCATTGCCAATACCAAAGGCCATATATGTGGCTACAGAAGCAGCAGGATCAGCATCTCCTGTCAATACCATAGAACCCGTTTCATATAAATAATCAGAATCAAAGAATAACTGATCACTTGGACCAGCATCTCCAGTGATACTTCCATTATCCGTACCCCACATATATTGAGTAACTTCAAATTTACTAGTCAGTTCTTTACCAGGGTGAAGTGAAGTGGTATAAGTCATCGTGTACTCTCCCTGACCGGCGTTTGGAGTATAACCAGGTACGCCAACTAAAGTGTCTGTCTCAGCAGCTATGTCAACAGTGTTGGTAAGCGTGGTAGAAGACCCTCCCGGCTCGTCAATAACAACCGTTACATCCACACCCATTGCAGGAATTGTATCGGCATTTACAACCTGAACTGCGATATGCTCTAGAGACTGAACATGAGCTTCAGGAGTAAAGTAAGTGTATGGGCCATAAGCATTGTAAAACAATTCTGTTTTCAATGTTACGTTTACATTTTCTCCGGCTTGCAGAGATACATCAATTGTATTACAATTATTGTAAGACAAGAACAAAGAAGGAATTACTACCGCATTTGCAGAATCTGCACCTGCCATATTGATAGTTTCATCCGGTCCGTTGTCAGTGTGGTTACAGATAATAACTGCCACGGCACCTGCTTCCTGAGCATTGTAAACTTTTTGAGAGAAGAAGCAAGCTCCTCTTCTTACCAATGCAATTTTTCCGGCAACACCATCCATAACTGTTCCCCAGCTACAGCAAAGAGAATCCGGGTAAGCATCTGGAATACCGTCACTATCAGTATCGTACATTCCATCGTCATAAGCCCATGCTACATCAGCTGTAATAGGCTCAGGAAGATCATTGATAAGCGGACCAAAGTCAGCTGTTCCGACATTTTCACCGGAGATAATAAATTGATTTGGTGAATTCACTTGTATGGCTATTGGAGCCTGAGCCCATAGTCCCTGGCTCAAAAACAAGGCGAATACCAAAGTTGCTACATTTAAGTAAACCTTTTTCATGTGTTAGTAAAATTTAGTTTTATTGAAATAAGATGAACAAAAAAAGATAAAATTTCCCTAAAAACAAAATGAGAAACCATTTAAACACTAATGTAGAAAAAGGTCAGCAGCAAAAAAGACAGATGGGTGACAATTCTTTAAAATTTGTAGAATATTTAGAAAAAAGAAAAAAGAAAGGCCGGAAACTATGTCCCCGGCCTCGAATTTTATCAGTTCTATTTATTTTATCTGGCTACAACGAAATGCTTCGCTCTAAATCCTTCATCTGTATATACCGTCAGGAAGTAAGTTCCGGTTACAAGTTCACTTACATCAAATCCATAAATGCCGGAGGTCATATCCTGAATCGTCTCTGTTCGGACAGTTCTACCATTAAAATCTGCGATTTTTACATAGGCAGTTGGTGTTACCCCATCCAGTTGAATATCCATATTTATGATTTCAGTTGCCGGACTTGGGAAGACGGCTACCTGATCTTTAGCCAATGGTTCTTTTACATTTACCGGCTCCGTAAAACCGTCTAAATGGAGTCGGTTAAGTACTGTTTCCCCATTCCATCCTGTATAAAATGCATCCAAATCCAAAGGCGTCACCACTCCAATATCATTCCAGTTGGCATAAGCGACTCCGTTGGAAGTTAAAAATCTTGGACTGATAGATGTACCTGCAAGCGTTCCGTCATAGGCAAAATAATTATAATAAAAACTATTAGGTGTCAAGGTTACCGGGAAGTCCAATTCTATGGTTAGAATTTCTTCAGCTCCTTCATTTCCTGTCATTGTATAAGTAGCCGTTGAAACAATATTACCAGAAATATCATTGAATCCATTTGCCAGATTATTTACTCCATCACCATCCGGGTCAGCGTGTAATAGTTTAAAGGAAATTTTATCCGTTTCTGCATCTCCGGTTACCACCTCAGCCGCATTACCAATTCCAAAGGAAAAATGCGTCGCCACTGAAGAAGCCGGATCAGCATCTCCCGTCAACACCAGCGAACCTGTTTCATACAAATAATCGGAATCAAAAAACAACTCATCCCCCGGGCCTACGTCTCCGGTGACGACGCCGTCATCTGTTCCCCAGGTATATTCAGTAACGTTGAATTTAGTTTGCAGTTCTTCTCCCGGATGCAGGGAAGTCGTATAGGTCAAAGTATATTCTCCCTGACCGGCATTCGGGGTATAACTTGGAACTAAAACAATAGTATCTGCCAATGGAGAAATATCAACCGTATTCGTCAAGGTAGTTGTGGAGCCTCCAGGTTCATCTACAGTTACAGTCAATTCTACCCCGTTTGCTGCGGAGGAATCTGCATTTACAATCTGAGCTCCGATATGATCCAGCGAACGAAGGTGCGCTTCAGGAGTATGGTAAGTGTAGGCACCATAGGGATTGTAAAATACTTCCGTTGTAATTGTTAGATTTACCGTTTCGCCATCCTGCAACATCATATCGAGTGCCTGGCAATTATTGTAAGATATAAAAACAGAAGGAATGACAACTGCGGCAGCAGAATCAATTCCCAACATACCAATAATTTCATCGGGATCGTCCGCATTGTTATTGCAAATAATGACAGCAATAGCACCAGCTAATTGGGCATTGTATATTTTTTGAGAAAAGAAGCAGGCTCCACGACGAACGAGGGCAATTTTTCCATCGACATTATCCATTGTGGTTTCCCAGCTACAATTTAAGGAATCTGTATAATCCGGGTCTGGCATACCGTCAGCATCTCCGTCATAAATTCCATTATCACGCGCCCACTCTAAATCTCCGGTGATCGGAGCAACATCTGCGATATTTGGACCGAAATCAACGGTTTGGCCAATTTCATCATCTCCGATAGAAAATTGATTCGGAGAATTTACATTGATAACGACTGGAGCCTGGGCAAACAGGCCAACACTCAGCAACAGGAACATTAGGGTTCCCAAGAAGTTGAAGTAATTTTTTTTCATTGCACTATTAATTTTAGTTAAAAAAATAAAAGATGTTAGGATTGAATTTATAAGGATATAAGTAATTTAAATTGCTTAAGCACGTAGTCAATTTTAATCGACGAAAATTTCGAGGATTTATTTTTATCATCCTAGCTCGGTGTTTCTTGTCAGGCGAGACGCCTGACAAGGCATATTCGTC
>JAHDCK010000164.1:4570-9845 GCA_020629915.1 Saprospiraceae bacterium | reverse complement strand
ATATTTTAAAAATTACAGTTTGGACATAATCAATTTCTCGTGATAATGTTTAATAAAAAATAGCTTATTAAATTTCTTTCATTAGCTCAACGATCGCTTTTTCGAGTACATCTCCTCTAAAGTTTTCTCCGGCAATTTTGCCTTCTCTATCCAAAAGGAAAGTTCTGGGGATACTTTTCACGCCATAAGCTTTAGCCGGGGCACAAGCCCAACCTTTTAAATCAGAAACATGGTAAGGCCAATCCAGCTTATCCTTTTCAATGGCTTTTTTCCATCGTTCTTTGGCTCCTGGTTTGTCGAGGGAAACATTATATACAACAAAACCCTGGTCTTTATATTTTTTATATAATTCTACAACATGAGGATTGGCTCTTCGACAAGGCCCGCACCAGCTCGCCCAGAAATCCAATAAAACGATTTTTCCTTTTAGGTCGGATAGTCGGTAATTTTTTCCACTTGGATCTGGAAGGTTAATATCCGTTGCCATTTGGCGTTGTGGCTTTGGCTTGAGTTTATTTTTTCCGGCTTCCCGCTTGATAGCTCCGGCAATAAAATTTTCATAATCTCTGGAATACATCGATTCCGGATAATCCGCCTTCATCCTGGCACTGATTTTTTGGTGAACGTCCTTGAAAGTTGAAATTGGGCGGGACATGGTGCTGTACGCAATGTGCATTGGAACCATTGGATTGGAAACTGTATCTGCAATCACCCGAAAGCGATTGACATCTAATTGACGCTTTACCAGCAAACTCATTATTTGAGCATAGGTTTTACTATCATCGCTACCTTTTATATCTACTTCGTAGCGGCTCAATCCGGCAAAGGAGCTATTGACCTCCACATTTTTTTCTGTCCCTTTTAAAACCATCATCAGGTTCTTCGGGCCAACTCTGAGTCGGTAAACACCGGGAGAAAGTGGCACTTCATTATCGTATTTTATAGAAAATCCTCCAGTATCATCCGCATCTGTTTTCCCAATGACCGTGGTAGTATTATTCAAATGTACCTGATCGAGAAATACTTGTTGTTTTTGTCCGTTTTGAATAGTCCCGGAAATAGTCAGACTTTTATCCGGTTCTGCGCAAAAGGAAAACACCAACATTGTCAGGAACAATAAAAATGTATTTTTTAAATAATTCATGATGAATATAAAATTGTTGTTATAAAATTGAAACCTCAAATTTAAGGAATGTACCATTATAATAAAAGGATTTAACAACCAAGTAACAAGTTTGAGTTACCTGACTAACCATCCAGAGTATTCCCCAGCGCTGTATTGTAATGATTTTTCCACTCGGTTATGTCCCCCCAGCTTGCCCCGTCAATCTGCAATTCCCCGCTTGTCACTTTTCCAAGAAACTGAAAATGGATGGGCACACTGCCTTCAAAATCTTGTTGCTTTTCTTTGGGAACAGTTACTATAACGCGGCTTTGGCTTTCGCCAAATAAATAAGCATCTTTTCTAAAGGGCGAATTGGTATAAATATTAAATCCGCAATTTCCGGGCATGGCTGATTCCAAAAGTGCTACGAATAAACCCCCTTCCGAAACATCGTGAACGGATTTTACAAACTTATTTTTAATTATATTTTTTATATTTTCCTGCAATTGAAATTCTTCTTCCAGATCAAAATGCGGAACTGTTGTATTTTCCTCCTGGTGAATAAAGCGCATATATTCAGAGCGGTTCAAATCATTTCTACACAAACCCAAGCAATAAATTAAATCGCCTTCCGCTTTAAAATCCAATGTCATTTGGTTTGAATAATCCTCCAGTACCCCTAACATACCAATAGTTGGTGTAGGGAAAACAGGAACGGTATCTTTACCTATGGTAGATTGATTATAAAAACTGACATTCCCTCCGGTAACCGGTGTTTTGAATTTGCGACAAGCCTCTCCCATCCCTTTTATAGCATTCACAAACTGCCAGTAGACTTCCGGGTGATAGGGATTCCCAAAGTTCAGGCAGTTGGTTATTGCCACGGGAATTCCACCCGAACAAACTATATTGCGCGCTGCTTCTGCTACGGCCATCATGGCTCCCTTGTAGGGATCAGCATGGACGTAGGCCGGGTTGCAATCGGTAGTAACAGCCAGCGCCTTTTTTGTGCCTTTGACCCGAACGATGGCCGCATCTGATGGCGAATTGGTGGTTGCTGTATTGGTGCGCACCATAGAATCATATTGCTCATATATCCATTTCTTCGATGCCACATTAGGAGAACTCACCAATTGCCAGGCCGTTTCTTTTAAATTTTCAGGAACCGGAATTTTATCAAAATCAAAATTTTTATATTCTTTATAATAGTCAGGTTCAGCATACTCCCGATGGTAAACCGGTGCGCCGCCACCCAGTACCAAAGGTTCAGCAGGAACGTTAGCCACAATTTCACCATTTAAGTAAAATTCTAATCGTCCTGTATCGGTGACCTCTCCAATGTGCTCACATTCTAAATCCCATTTTTCAAAAACGGCCTCCAGTAAATGCTCCTCGCCTTTTTTGGCTACGATCAACATGCGCTCCTGGCTTTCCGATAATAATATTTCAAAAGGACGCATATCATTTTGTCTGGTGGGAACTTTGTCCAAATGAATAATCATTCCCGTTCCACTCTTCGCGCTCATCTCCGAAGTCGAACAGGTAATCCCCGCAGCTCCCATGTCCTGCATTCCAACCAAAGCACCAGTTTTGATTGCTTCAAGAGAGGCTTCCAGCAACAATTTTTCCTGAAAGGGATCGCCCACCTGAACGGCTGGCAAATCCTCAGCAGAATCCTCAGTCAAATCTGCCGAAGCAAAAGTCGCTCCGTGAATGCCATCCTTTCCGGTGCGGGAACCCACAATAAAAACCGGGTTGCCGGGCCCATCTGCGATAGCCGAAACGGTTTCACCTACCTTGACAATGCCAACAGACATTGCATTTACTAATATATTTTGATTATAACAATCATTAAAAAAGACCTCCCCTCCGACCGTGGGCACTCCAAAGCAGTTTCCATAATCTCCGATGCCCCGCACGACACCATCGATCAGGTGGCGCATGTGAGCGGAATCTGTATTGCCAAAACGAAGGGAATTTAAGGCTGCAATTGGTCTGGCACCCATTGTAAAAATATCCCGGTGAATCCCGCCCACACCAGTGGCAGCTCCCTGATAGGGTTCGATGCAGGAAGGGTGATTGTGGGATTCAATTTTGAAAGCGCACCCAAGGCCATCACCGATGTCCACAAGGCCCGCATTTTCTTCTCCCGCCTCCACCAGCAAGTGGTCCCCTTCCCGGGGCAGCGTTTTAAGCCAAACGATAGAATTTTTGTAGGAGCAATGCTCCGACCACATCACCGAAAAGATACTGAGTTCTGTAAAGTTAGGTGTGCGGCCGAGAATAGATTTTATTTTATCAAATTCCTCGGGCAGTAATCCCAGTTTTTGGGCAGTCTCCACGGTCACCTGATTTTGGGTCGTTTCCATAGGCTGTAATTTGCGGCAAAGATAGTTTAATTTTGTGAAGATGGAACGATTAGAAAAATATCCTTTTCTGTTGGGAAGTGCTGTATTAATTTTTGTAATAACCGCAATAAACAGCATTGGTTTTCACCATTTTGATGAGCATTTTCAAATTTTGGAATTTGCGGGATATAAATTGGGCTTTAACGAGTTATCCGATTTGCCTTGGGAGTATGGCGAAGCAATGCGGTCGGGGTTTCAGCCATTTGTGGCTTATAGCTTGCTTAAAGGCATGAATAGTTTAAATATAACAAATCCTCATACCCAAGCTATCTTTCTGCGCCTTTTCAGTTCATGCCTGGTATTTTTTTGTATATTTTATTTTATAAAACATCATCTTAACGATTTTAAAACTAATCAAAAGTGGTTTGTGATTTTATCTTTTGGCAGTTTTTTTATACCCTATTTAGCTGCCCGGTTTTCATCTGAGAGTTGGTCCGGGGCTTTCCTTATTTTGGGGATAACTTTACTGTTTTCAAATATAAATAAAAATAATAATAAAATCCTAATTAGTGGAATAGTTTTGGCTCTTTCTTTCCTTTGCCGTTATCAAACTGGATTGTGCCTGGCCGGATTGGGTTTGTGGTTAATTTTTATACATAAAATATCATTACGTGATATTTCATTTTTAGCAGGTGGTTTTTTTATTGGAAATCTTTTTGGAATTTTGATGGATTTTTGGCTATACGGAGATTGGGTTTTTCCGGTTTATCATTATTTTGAGCAAAATATACTAGAATCCAAAGCCGCTCAATTTGGAGTTTCTCCCTGGTATTATTATTTTATTTTGATGACTCGCTATGGGTGGTTTAGCATTTTGCCATTGCTTATCTCAATTTTTTATCTTCTCTTCTTATTATTAAAACCCAAGCACTTACTTACATTTATTTTTATTCCATTTATTTTAATTCACTTTATAACAGGTCATAAGGAGCTTCGGTTTTTATTTCCCATTCTGTTTTTTGCGCCCTATGTGGTTTTGGTGGTTTGGGATATTATCAATCAAAGATTTAGCGGAACTTTTCTAAGTGGAGTTGGCGTTCTTTTGCTGGCACTAAATTTTATAGGTTTGATTTTAAATGCGATAAAACCCGCGGATGGTCATCCAAAGGTTTATCAAAAAATTGGAGAACTAACTAAGGGGAATGATGTCGAATTATTTTACCCGGATGAAAAACAACATTTTCACAAGGCGCAGGCCAGGTTAAATATACATTTTTATAATAGAAATAAATGGCCTTTGAAACAAATGTCCCTGGTAGAACCGGATATAATAAATATAAATCCAAAAAAAATCTCTTTACTACTTGTCAGGAAATCTACTCCGTTTCAACATCCCGATTGGCAGTGGGTGGACACAACTGAATCGGATTGGTTGACTCCATTAAACAAGGATAATTTTTTGCATTTCTATAATAATAATTGGAATATTTTTAGATATAAAAATGAGCAATTTTAAAGAAATAGAAAACTTAAAACAACTTTTGCTCTCTGAAGATGAAAGCAGTGTTCTGCTGGGATATGAATTTTTAGCTGAAATAATTCCTGGGTTTCAGAGGTAACTTATGAATTGGGAATGCAGGTATATTTTAGCAAGGATATTATGCCTGTATTGCAAAGAAGTTTTTTAGCGATAAAAAAGCTAAAATTCATGACCCTGCATTTTGATAATTTAGGGAAACACTACAAAATCACTAAATACTTATTTGAAAAAATTTTCCCCCAAACTAAACACAATAGCCCGATTTTTTTCATATTTAAATAA
>JAHDCK010000164.1:3149-4470 GCA_020629915.1 Saprospiraceae bacterium | reverse complement strand
AACGGATTTTGGGTAGGATTTAAATTTTTCTTTTACACCAGATCTAACTGATATTTTCATATATTTTATTCCTTTACTTCAATTAATTGTTCAAAATCCTCAAAATATTTCTTCAAAGAGTTGCCGAAACCCGTCACATCGCCACAAATATCCCCGTAACTTTTGCCTCCGCAGTTATAGCGTTGTCCTATAATTCTTTTCCCGTTTTTATCGTACTCAAAAAACTCAGTATTCCCTCCTGCACAAAATTCATTTTCGGTTTTCTCACAAGATTTTATATAGTATTTTTCTATATTTCCTTTTATTGTTTCATATTCTTTTATTTCAATTTTTTTCTGATGCCTTGAAAGCGTATCAGAATAACACAAAATAAACAACTGAATATCTTCCTTATGTACTTTAAAAATATAACCACGATGGTATTTAGGGGCCACAGGTGGGCCAGCATACTCATATATGATATTTTCATTGACCGACTCTCCGGAATTTCCAAATATTTCCCCTTCCGTAGAATCTTTTTTATCGCTTGAATTGCCCTTGATAATTTTTTTATTATCACAAGCAGAAAACAGAATCAAAAAAGAGAGCAAAAGGAAAAGAATATTATTTTTCATTTTTGTAATTTTGAGTAAGATACAAAATTTTCCTATGCCACAAATCAGCATTTTGATGCCGGTAAAAAATACGGAAGCGTTTCTTCCCGCTTGCTTAGATTCCATTTTAGAACAAACGGAAACGGATTGGGAATTACTGGCAGTGGATGATCATTCTACCGATTCGAGTTTTTATATTTTACAAAAATATCAAAACAAAGATAAACGTATACGAGTAATAAAAAATGAAGGGAATGGCATTATCAATGCCCTACGACTGGCTCTGGAAAAATCTTCGGGACAATTCATTACCCGAATGGATTCAGACGATCTAATGAATAACAATAAATTGCATATTTTAAAACAAAATTTATTTCAATTTGGAAAAGGTCATCTGGCTCTGGGGGGCGTCCGTTATTTTTCGAATGGAGACCTTGGAAATGGTTATATCAAATATGCGGAATGGCTCAATGCGCTTACAACTTATGGAACGAATTATGAAGATTTATATAAGGAATGTGTCATTCCGTCTCCTTGCTGGATGGTTTATCGGGAAGATCTGGAATTATGTGGCGGATTTGAGGAGGATACTTATCCTGAAGATTACGATTTGTGTTTTCGGTTTTACGAGCAAGGGCTGAAGTGTATCCCATCTGATAAAATTTTACATCGCTGGCGGGACTACCCTACTCGAACTTCCCGAACTCAGGAACATTACTCTGACAATC
>JAHDCK010000164.1:0-3131 GCA_020629915.1 Saprospiraceae bacterium | reverse complement strand
GTTTTTAGATTTAAAATGTTCTTATTTTATAAAATTGCACTTCAAAAAAGATCGCCCCCTCGTTCTCTGGGGAGCTGGGAAAAAAGGGAAATGCATTGCACAATATTTTATAAAAGAAAAAATTCCTTTTAATTGGTTTTGCAATAATCCAAAAAAAATCGGATTAGAAATTTATGATCAACCGTTGCTTGATATAAAATTTTTAAACCAATTAAAAAATCCACAAATCATCATTGCCATTGCCAACCCGGAAGAACAAAAACAAATCAAGTTTTATTTGTTTAAAGAAAATCTTTATCCGCTGATGGATTACTTCTTTTTTTGCTAGAAAAAAAGCCGCCTGGAGAAATCCAAGCGGCTTTTTTAAAATAGAAAAATTAATTATTTTCCTTTTACAGTTCTTATTACTCTGGCGGCTACCAGATAAGGATCCGCATTAGAACTTGGTCGGCGGTCTTCCAAATACCCTTTCCAGTTTTCAGCCGTATGGACAGGAATGCGAATAGACGCTCCACGGTCACTAACACCAAAACTAAATTTTTCTATAGATTGAGTTTCGTGTAATCCAGTCAGTCGTTCTTCATTATAGGCTCCATAAACAGCAATATGCTCCTTGTGTTTGGCAGCGAATTTTTTACAGATACTTTCAAACAATTTTTTCCCGCCTTGCTCTCTCATTTCTTCATTAGAGAAATTCACGTGCATCCCTGAGCCATTCCAATCGCCCTTTACAGGCTTCGGATGCAATTCGATTTCTACTCCATACTCTTCACAAATTCTTTCCATCAGATAGCGGGCTGCAATCAAATCATCAGCCGCTTTTTTGGGTCCTTTCCCAAAAATCTGGTATTCCCATTGTCCGAGCATTACTTCTGCATTTACCCCTGTAATACCTATCCCGGCATCAATACAAGCATCCATGTGTTCCTCTACAATATCCCGGCCTTCTACTTTACCCGAACCTACTGCACAATAATAGGGTCCCTGAGGAGCAGGGAATCCATCTTCAGGAAAACCTAATGGCTTGCCATCAAACATAAATACATATTCTTGTTCAAAACCAAACCAAAAATCCTCATCTTTGCGTTTTATCTTTGAACGGGTATTTGATGGGTGTGGTTTTCCATTTGGAAGCATGACCTCACAAATGACCAAAAAACCATTTCGACGATGTGGATCAGGATAAACACGAACAGGCTTTAAAACGCAATCGGAAGAATGCCCTTCTGCTTGTTTTGTCGAACTTCCGTCAAAAGACCAGTCTGGTAAGAGCGAAACACTACCATCGAAGTTGTCAAAGGAAATAAGTTTGGTTTTACTTCGTAAATTTGGCTCTGGCGTGTAACCATCTAACCAAATGTACTCGAATTTGAAGGTTGTCATATTAAAAAAGTTAAAATGAAGAAAAAGGAATTAGGGCCAACGCCGCAAAAATATAAAAGGTCGTACATTAGCGGTAATTTTTTTATTCTTTTTTTTAAAAAAATATCTAATATAACTACCTGATTAACAATAACTTACAACTGCTTAAAAATATAAGAATAAATCCAATTCCTCACAAAGGGAATTTAATTTGGAAAAAGTAATTTTTTTTAAAACAAACAGATACATTGCAAGACAAATTCAAAACATTTATTGAAGAAGAAAGTTTAATCGCTACCTCGGATCGGGTATTACTAGCGGTGAGTGGCGGAGTGGATTCTATGGTGATGGTTGATCTATTTTATAAAAATCAGATTCCTTTTGGAATTTGTCATTGTAATTTTTCCCTAAGAGGGAAAGAATCTGAAGAAGATGCACAGTTTGTAGGTGAAGTCGCACAAAAATATAACATTCCATTCTATATTAAAAAATTTGATGCTAAAGAAGAAAGTAAAAACCTGAAGTTATCCATACAGGAAACAGCCCGTAAACTTCGGTATGATTGGTTTTTTGAAATATTAGTACAGGAAAAATATAATAAACTGGCTACCGCTCATCACTTAAATGATTCTATAGAAACTATTTTTTATAATTTGTCTAAAGGTTGTGGGATCTCGGGATTGAGAGGTATTCCGCTGGAACGGGAATGGATAATTCGTCCCATCTTAAATGCATCAAAACAGGAAATTGAAGACTATGCCTCACAAAATAAATTGTCGTTTCGATTAGACAGCAGCAATCTTACGGATAAATATAACCGCAATCTCATCCGACAGAAAGTAATCCCTCATTTGCAATCCTTCAACCCTTCTCTTGAAAATACTTTTCAAAAAAATATAAAGAGATTTAAAGAAGTTGAATATATACTGGAAGATTATATTAAAAAATTCAAGAAAAAATATACAAAAAAAGAAAAAAATAAATTTGAAATTCCGCTTAAACCTCTGGCAAAAAATCCTTCAAGAAATACAATTTTATTTTATTTAATTAAAAAATATGGATTTAATGAGGATCAAGTTATTCAAATGCTGGAAAGCCAAACAGCAGGGAAAAAAACTTTCTCTAAAACCCATGCTCTTTATTGTACCAATGAAAGCCTGGTCGTATTGCCTATTGCCAAAACCGAAACCGGAGAATTACTCATCCAGGAATCTGACAAACATATCAAATTTGGAAAAGATGTATTTTTTATGGTGAGATTCATTGCCAATCCCAATTTGAATTTGCGTGAAAAGGGAGCTACTTTTCTGGATTTAAACAAACTTAAATTTCCCGTAAAACTACGAAGATGGCAGCCCGGCGATTTTTTCTATCCCTTTGGCATGAATGGTCAACGCAAAAAAGTAAAAGATTTTTTTGTAGATTTAAAAATGCCTGTTTTTGAAAAAGAGCAACAATGGATTATCGAATCAGAAGGAACTATTTGTGGTGTGCTTGGAAAACGGGTAGATATTAGATTTAAAGTAAATGGAAAAACTAAAAATATTTTAAAAATAAAGGTAATTGAAGGCTGATGACCTCGAAAACCACTTTTGAAGATTCAACCCTCAACTACCATTTCTTGGACGTTTCTTTAAACGGCCTTATTCGCAGGAAAACACTTTTAAAGGTCTTCGGTTTTAAGACGCAATTTTTTAAAATAAGTAACCGGCCATAATAATCTTTAAAATACTTTGAACGATTTTTTAATTTCTTCTTCGTTAAAAAGC
>JAHDCK010000163.1 GCA_020629915.1 Saprospiraceae bacterium | reverse complement strand
TATATAAAATATAAAAGCTGGTTTATGTAAAATTGAATCCAGTATTCCTAAAAATAAAAAAAGCAAGTCCAGAAAGACTTGCTTTTTTTATTGAAATTTATTTTATGCTATTTTTAACCTTGGCGTATTCTCTTCTGTAAGTTTGTGTCCCCCTACATTTAAGCTCCTGTCTCTTTTTTGTGATATTCGCCACCCGATTGCCCGGATTAGGGTGTGTACTCAAAAACTGTGGTGGACGACCTCCACCCTGGCTTTGTAATTTTTTGAAAAATCCAGCAGCCCCATCTGCTTTGTAGGAAGTAGGACATAAGTAAATGACAGAATGTTCGTCCGATTCGGTTTCGTGATTCCGTCCAAATTTCAAACTCAATAAACCCGTTGCTACTTGTTTAATCGCACTTTCCTTACCGGTCAATGCAGAAAGCAACAGATCAATTCCATAAACTTTAGTCATTTGTCGGGTAGAATGTCTTAAATCGGCATGGGCAATTTCATGTCCCATAACACCAGCCAGATGATCTTCTGAATCCAGATATTTTATCAATCCGGTATAAACATAAATATATCCACCTGGTGTAGCAAAAGCATTCAATGTTTTAGGATCATCAATAATTTTTACCTGCCAGGCAAAGCGGCTTTTATATTTCACTTTGCCCGAGTTGAGAATCTTCCCGGTGATTTTGCGGACATAGCGATATATCTCTGTATTTCCACGTTCCGGTAGAATGGGGAACTGCTTCTTGTCAGATTCTATTTGTTGACTAACTTGTTTTCCCAATTGAATATCCTGATCCACAGAAAAAACATTCAACTTTAATTTTTTTCCGCCTTTACAACTGAAAAGCCCGAGCATAGCAATAGCCATAAACCCGTAGCACCATTTTTTAAAATTCATATTATTTGCCGTTTAGTTTAAGAATTTAGTTGATTACTAATCCCTAAAAGTTCAAATTCCATGCGAAATTGGTCGCAAAATACAATTTAACGGAAATTTAACGGCAAGAGATGAGAGATTTTAACGGGAATTGAAGGGAAGAGGAATAGAAATATTCTTATGGAAGGTTAGGTAATATTTTTTGATCCCAAAAAAATGGCCTTGTAGTAATTTCAGCACAAGCGTCTTCTAAATCCTCAATTGCTAATATCCTTTCCATATTAGACGGATGTGTAAATAGCCAATCGACCTCAACTTCTTGTATAAACTCTCTGAAGTATTCCTTGTTATAGGAGAATCTACAATATAATCCCATACCAAATTCATCGGCCATTTTTACGATACTATGCTGATATGGAGACTCGTAAAGAAACTTTCCAATTTCAATTGCTTCAGGGGCTTCTTGATCAATAGCTGCTTTATCAATCACATCCAACAAAAATGAATTTCCAAATTCGTCTTGTAATTTATTAATAGCATAACCTTTCTCTGAGTAAGCCATAGAATGAGTCAAAATACCAACAAATTCTTCTGTATGCCTGATTTCTTTTAACATTCCGGTTGTAATATAAAAATACCCACCCGGGAGCATAAAGGCATTAGTGGTATTATCATCCAAAATGATATTGATTTGGTAATCAAGTGTATCTGCTAATTCTATATCGGGAAGAGTGGTTATATCATCCAATATTTCATATAATTTCCCATATACATTAGCCGCTCCCTGACTACTGCTCTCATCCCAAATCATGAACTCCATACTATTTTCAAAAGCGGCATCTATTTGCATCCCCAATACAATCTCATCCCCGAAAGTGAAGAAATCCTCTCCGCGATCCGGAAACTGGATCTCAGGAGCAAACAACCCACAACTCGGCAAGAGTAGAATTGTAAGAAGGATGGTGAGTAATAAATGCGTTTTGTATTTGTACATCATTTAAAATAATTTGACAAAAGCCTCTCTTTTTGTCCCATTTTGGGACAGATATGGAGAAATCTTTTGAAAAAATGCTTAATGGGAGTAATCAAAGTTACCACAAAAATTATGCCGTGTCACAAAATCCCGTTTTTTTTTCAAAAATGTTTTAAAATGGGAATTTAATGGGCAATTTCTATCAAAATATAGGGGAATTAGGAGATGCTGGAAATTTAAATTCAAATAGCTTGCCAAATACTTGTTCTTACCATGATTTCTATATTTTGAGAAAAAACAAAAGGAAAAAGTAAATGTATTGAAGCGAAAAAGACACTTTATTTCTATTTTTGCGGTTTCTTTCAAATCGCTTTACACATCTTTCACAGAATGGGAAAAAAGGCAGAGGTAATCCAAAGTATTCAGGAACATATTGAGGTCATTGGGGCAAGGGTACATAACCTAAAGAATATTGATGTACTTATTCCCAGAAATAAACTGGTGGTCATCACAGGTATTAGTGGTAGTGGGAAGTCTTCTTTAGCCTTCGATACCATTTATGCCGAAGGGCAACGCCGCTACATGGAAACCTTTAGTGCCTATGCCCGACAGTTTATTGGTGAAATGGAACGCCCGGATGTGGAAAAAATACACGGATTAAGTCCGGTTATTTCTATAGAACAAAAAACCACGAGCCGAAATCCCCGATCTACCGTCGGAACTGTTACAGAAATTTATGACTTCTTTCGATTATTATTTGCACGTACAGGCGAGGCGTTTTCCTATGTCACAGGTAAGAAAATGGTGAAATACACCGAAGCTCAGATTTTACAAAATGTTCTGGACCGCTTGAATGGAAAAAAAGTGATGCTTTTAGCTCCCCTGGTAAGAGCCAGAAAAGGACATTATCGGGAGCTTTTTGATCAGATGCGAAAACAGGGTTTTTCCAAGGTTCGAGTAGATGGTCATACCCTCGACTTGGAACAGGGCATGCAGGTTGATCGCTACAAAACCCATGATATTGAAATTGTAATTGATCGGATTATCATTTCTAAAGATAAACTACCCAGAATAACGGCTTCCCTGCAAACAGCTATGAAAATGGGCAAGGGCTTTATGTGGTTTATGGATATCAATTCGGATGAAATGACGGCTTTTAGTAAACACTTAATGTGTCCTGAGTCCGGAATTTCTTACGAAGAACCTTCTCCTAATGCTTTTTCCTTCAATTCGCCTTATGGGGCTTGTCCGAATTGTAAAGGTTTGGGAAATATCCAGGAAGTGGATATGAATCGAGTTATTCCCGACAAGTCCAAAAGCATTAACGATGTTGGGATTGCCCCGCTTGGGGAGGTTCGGGATAATATGACGTTCAAGCAATTGAGAGCCATTTCAAAAAAGTACAAATTCACTTTTTCTACCCCTTTAAATAAAATACCAGAGGAAGCATTGGATTTAATCCTTTATGGCTCTGATAAGAAAGTCGCCGTTGAAGTAAATTATGGTAAAGGCGATTTTAGTTATAATCTTTCTCAGGAAGGATTGGTAAAATGGCTGAAGCGGTGGTATAAAAATTCCAGTTCGGAAAAAATCCGTAGATGGGCAGAGGATTTTATGACAATTATCCCTTGTCCAAAATGCAACGGACAACGTTTAAAAAAAGAATCCCTGCATTTTAAAATTGATGAAAAAAATATCTCTGACCTGGGAGAAATGGATATTGTCCAACTGGAAGATTGGGTAACAAAACTACCAAAGAAAATTTCTAAAAGACAATTAGAAATCGGAAAAGATATTATAAAAGAATTAAAAATGCGCCTTGGGTTCCTGCTCCATGTCGGATTGGATTATTTAATGCTTAATCGACCCGCACGCACCTTATCCGGTGGTGAATCTCAGCGTATTCGACTCGCTACTCAAATTGGATCTCAACTTACAGGTATCACTTATATCTTGGATGAGCCAAGCATTGGACTGCATCAAAGAGACAACCAAAGACTCATCGAGGCATTAAAGGAATTGACCAATATCGGGAATACGGTTTTAGTAGTAGAACACGATAAGGATATTATGCTGGCATCGGATTATCTGATTGATTTAGGTCCGGGAGCTGGCAGGTTTGGGGGGGAAGTCGTTGGAGAAGGGAAACCAATGACGTTTAAAAAGAAGAAAACAATTACGGCTTCCTATTTAAATAATAAAGAAGAAATCGAAACGCCCAAAGAACGTCGTGTGGGGAATGGTTATACTTTAGAGCTAAAAGGAGCAGCCGGAAATAATCTCAAATCAGTAGATATAAAAATTCCACTAGGGACTTTTTGCTGTGTGACCGGGGTTTCCGGTAGTGGAAAATCTACCTTGATCAATGAAACGCTATACCCAATTCTTCGACAGCATTTTTATAAAAGTCGAAAAAATCCGCTTGCCTATGATTCCGTTTCGGGGATGGAGGCCATAGATAAAGTTATTGAAATTGATCAGGCACCTATTGGTAGAACGCCTCGTTCCAATCCTGCAACTTACACTGGTGTCTTTACCGAAATCCGTAAGATTTTTTCCCTGCTTCCCGAAGCTAAAATCCGAGGATATAAACCCGGGCGTTTTTCTTTTAATGTAAAAGGTGGGCGCTGTGAGGTTTGTCAGGGAGCCGGGAAGCGGGTGATTGAAATGAACTTCCTGCCGGATGTTCAGGTCGATTGCGAAACTTGCCTTGGTCGACGATACAACCGGGAAACGCTGGAGGTCCTTTACCGGGGGAAATCCATAAACGATGTTTTGGAGATGACCGTAGAGGAAGCGGTTGAGTTTTTTAAAAATATACCTGCAATCCATCGGCGTATCCGAACCATTCGGGACGTAGGGCTTGGATACATCACCCTGGGTCAGTCTGCTTTGACTCTTTCCGGAGGAGAAGCTCAAAGAGTCAAACTTGCAGAGGAATTATCCAAAAGAGATACCGGGAATACGATTTACATTCTGGACGAGCCAACGACAGGACTGCATTTTGAAGATATTAGAATATTGCTAAAAGTCCTGAATAAACTCGTTGATAAGGGAAATACTATTGTTGTAATTGAGCATAATATGGATGTGATAAAAGTAGCCGATCATGTTATAGATATAGGACCAGAAGGAGGAAAACGGGGAGGAACAATCGTAGGAACAGGAACTCCTGAAGCTATTGCACGCCTAAAAAAGAGCTATACTGGCCAATTCCTAAAAAAAGAACTTTAAAATTTACAGTCTAAATATCTGAAAGTCAGTCTTTTACGATTTTATAACGTAATTTTACGTTAAAAGGCGTAAAAAATAGTTGTGAAACTGAATTTTTCGCTGCATATTTGTAATAACAAAAAGATAGTTCATGAAAAAATTAACACGAACGGAAGAAGAAATCATGCAGATCATCTGGAAACTGGAAAGATGTACTGTCCGGGACATCCGGGAAGTATTAGGTGAACCTAAACCGCCACATAGTACGGTTTCCTCTGTTGTACGGATTTTGGAAAATAAAGGATTTCTTTCCCATAAAGCTTATGGAAAAACGTATGAGTATTTTCCAATAATAGAAAAAGAAGACTACAGCCGGTTGAGTATAAAAAATCTGGTACAGAATTATTTTGAAGGATCTGTTAATCGCTTGGTTTCTTTTTTAGTGCAAGAAGAAAATTTAAAACCCAAAGAAATTGAGGAATTATTGGAGAAATTAGACAAAAAAGACAAGTAAAATGATAGAATATATTTTTCAAATATCTGTTTGTTGGGTTGTTTTTTATGTTTTGTATTTCTGCTTTTTAAGCAGAGAAACCTATTTTCACCTAAACCGGCTTTACCTTTTAGCCACCCTGGCATTAGGGTTAATGTTGCCAATAATGCCTGTTTCTCCCGGAATGATAACAGGGACAGATTTAACAATTCAATTGGAGGAGATTACTATTGGTATTTCTAAGGCTATAGATGGCACAAAAGAACACAATAGTATAAGTATTTTAATTTGGGGATACTTTGTTGGAATGGGTTTTATGCTGATTCGTTTTATTTATGGGTTAGGAATAATCCTGAGATTGGCTAAAGAGGGAAAATGGATCGAGAAGCGAGGATTTTATATTGTAGAGACAACCAAAGATCATACTCCTTTTTCTTTCTTTAACATTTATTTTAAAAATATAAATTTAAATGCTAGTGTTGAGGAGGATTATAATATAGAGCTACATGAAAAGATACATATCCGTGAAGGACATAGTTTTGATATTTTATTTATTGAAATATTAACTATCTTGTTTTGGTTTAATCCAATTATTTATTTATATAAAAAATCATTACGCAATATCCATGAGTATCTTGCAGATGCCGGCGTTTTAAAAAATACGAGTGCCAGTGCTTATGGTCGGTTACTAATTGGGTTTCAGAGTAGTGGCGCCTCCTTAGGATTGGCGAATCACTTTACAAAATCCCAACTCAAAAAACGTATAGAGATGATGACAAAAGAAACCTCGGGATTGACTTCACTTACCCGTTATATCTTGCTCTTGCCAGCGATTTTTGCTTTGGTTATTGTTATTCCAATGCAAACCAACGGTCGTAATTTTCATTCGAAGACTTTTTTACAGCCCGCACTGAAACATGCAGAGGAAATGCCTCGTTTCCCCGGCTGTGAGGATTTAAGTGGAAAGGAACGTGAAGATTGTGCTTTGAAAAATATGTTGTCTTTTATTTATACAAATATTTCCTATCCAAAAGAAGCAAGGGAGCAGGGAATACAAGGAACGACAATAGTACAATTTGTCGTAGAAAACGATGGCAGCATTTCAGAGTTGGATGTAGCACGGCCTATAGGTGGTGGATGCGAAGAGGAAACTATAAGAGTATTGCGTCTCTTCCCTAAAATGATTCCCGGAAAACATAAAGGAAAACCTGTGAGAATTAAATATACCCTGCCAGTTAAATTTAGATTAGACAAATAACTAAAAATATTACCTTATAAGGCGTCATGCCGATCACTTTTTAACTTAAAAAACATTTTATTATGAATTATCAAATGTCAACCGGGTTGACCCGGAAATTTTATGCCCTGATTTTAGGTTTGTGTTTTTCAATTTGTTTTTTTATAAGCTGTGAAAACGATATTACAGAACCCAGTACCGATGAGGAAATAGCTATTGCTGAACGCTCTTTGCCAGAAGATGACGTTTTAAAAGAAGCAGAAGTTATGCCTCAGTTTCCGGGTTGTGAAACGATTGAAGACAAAACTGAACAAACCAACTGTGCCCAGAAAAAAATGCTGGAGTTTATTTACTCCCGAATTTCCTATCCTGAAGTAGCTCGTGAAAATGAAATTGAAGGGATGGTTTTAGTTTCCTTTATTGTGGAAAAAGACGGAAGTATTTCATCCATCAACTCTGTTAGGGAAGTTGCCGGGGGATGTACGGAAGAAGCTTTGAGGGTGGTCAACGAAATGCCTAATTGGCATCCGGGATATGAAAAAGACGAGCCAGTGCGGGTAAAATTTCATTTACCGATAAAGTTTAAGTTGCAAAATCCTGAGAAATAAAATAAATAGTCCGGTAAATGAGTTAATAGTATAGGCCAAAATTATGCTTTTTAACCAATCCTGAGAAAAAAGAAGCTGCAACTTTTAAATAACTGATGCAGAGGTCAATAACTTAAAAATTTCAGTCGTTATCGTTTCTTTAGTTTCCTGCGTATTTCGCCTCCTCAGGATTTGTCTAAGAATGAAAATTGTACTATCTTTATTGTACCACTTTTTTTACCAAAACCTTCTTTTTAAATATCCGTAGAACAATTATGTCCTACGGATATTTTGAGTTTGATATTTTCGAACTCCTGATTTTTGATTATTTAATGATTGCCCTTATGAAAAAAGTAGGTTTGACTCTTCCCTTTCTCTTTTTAGGATTCCTTTTATTTGGACAAAATAGAACATTGCTCAATTTAAACCCTTGTTTTTCAGGGTGCGAAGAAAAAATGACGAACGCCGATCGTTATGATTGTACGATTGATGCAGTTCGTCAGTTTGTCCATAAAAATCTGGAATACCCGGAGGAGGCAATGGCCCGCCAGTTAGAAGGGGCAGTCGTTGTTTCTTTTATTGTGGAAGTGAATGGCGAGATTGAAGATTTTAAAATAGTGGATGGGCTTGGCTATGGTTGTGATGAGGAAGCCCTTCGTTTAGTCCAGTTGATGCCGGAATGGGCACCTGGGTATAAAAATGGCAGAGAAGTTTCTAAAAAATACCAGCTGGAAGTTCCATTTTCGCTTCAAAGTAAAATTAGCGGTGCTTTTGAATCAATAGATGAAGCAACAGGGAGTAATAAAATCGAGGAATTCCTTGGACCCGATAAAATGACTTTACCGAATGGGATAGAAGTTTATCTGGAAGCGGATCAGATGCCTTTCTTTTGGGGCTGTGAGGAAGTAGAAAGCTTTGAGGAAAAGCGAAAGTGTTCGGATCAAAAGATCGTAGAATTCATAAAAACCCATCTGCGCTACCCAGAAGAAGCTCGTCAAAAAGGCATTCAGGGGATACTCGTCATAGATTTTGTCGTAGATAAAGAAGGCAACATTTCTCATGAAAAAGTTACCCGCTCTTTGGGCGGTGGATGTGATAAGGAGGGATTAGCTTTGTTAGATAAAATGCCGGAATGGATTCCTGCCATGAAAGATAATGAACCTGTAGATGTTCTAATGACATTACCGTTGCGATTTTATCTTAGGGATTCTTCTTCCTTTGTTTCTAAAGGATTTCGCTTGACGTGGGGAGATTTAAGAGGAACGGCAGTAGATAAGAAAAAATTACTTGACTTAACCGATCAGGAACCCCAGGTGAGAGATGCTTATGGCAATCAACGTTCTATTGATAAACTGAATTTTATTTATAAAAAGAAAAATAAATATAAAATGGTGACCAGTCGTGGAGTATCCGACAAGCGAGTCAGAAAATTTCTAAAAAGATTGCCGGAAGGTACTCAATTAATTGTCAATGCTATTATTTATGAAGCTGGTGAGCCCGTAGAGGTAGAACGCAAAATTACGATTCAGGAATAGTATTATTTTTTTAAATAAATATCTTGAGTAATTGTTTTGAAAACCGTATTGCGTTCTTTCTTTTCCCCCTTCTCATTAACAATTTCCTTTGAAACGAAATTGATTTTTATAATAGCGGGACCTTCAATGTGATTTTTACCTATATTTAGCTCAGTTACAAAAACTGCTCGTTCTCTTCGTTTGAGTTTGAAATGAAAAAGATCCTCTAGTTTCTTTTTGTAGGCTCCTTTTTCATCAAAAAGATAAATATCTACCAATTTACTTCCATTTGAAAAAACGACTTCCTTGCTCTGATCAAAAATTTCAATTTGAGGGCGAAGGTTATAAAGGTGCGTACTGGTGTTGACTAGGTTAAAGGATAAAAATTTGGACTCCAAAACAGAAACCGTATCCGAAATCCCCAAAATCAACATCCCTTTTCCATCCTTTGAAATCTCCTTGCTTTGCTTACAAAAATCCTCAAACTCCGTGCAATTTTCTTTTCGGTATTTTTTGCTTTTGGTATGTCTGTGGCGATCGCATTTTGCGCAGGCATCCAAAAGGGTTTTGGTCATGGCCTTGGAAGCAGGTAAAGTTTTAGCATCAAAAACTTTGGTGAATTTTTGTGCGCTAACACCTTTGGCCATCCCCAGAAAAAAAACCAGTGGGAATATCAAAAATTTTAGGGAGGATATAAAAGCATTCATTATTGTAGTCTTTTTATTTCAAACAGGATTACGTTAGAATGTATTGCCAAAGACCATTCCGTTAATTCTTAATAAAATTAAAAAGAACACCTTAAAAGTATACCAAATCGTTAAAACAGGGATTATCCACCAGAAGAAACGCGCTTTCCTTCCTCCTCAATTCCTGTTTTGCGCTTGCGCTCTTTGATATTTGTATTTCCAAATTTGTAGGAAATACTCAGGCTCACCCGACGGCTGTCCCAGTTGCCCCGCCCGGCACTTTCCAACCCATCAAAGAATGATTCCCCACTCCAACCCGATTGGTAAAAAATATCATTGGCAGAGAGTTTTACATTCATTCTCTTATCAAAGAATTTCTTTTGTAA
>JAHDCK010000162.1 GCA_020629915.1 Saprospiraceae bacterium | reverse complement strand
AGGATTCGATGAAGGAGCCTAATACTTCTTCTAAATAATGGTTATAGATACCTTATTTGGTTTCAGGTTTGCTTTCTTTAGAAATTTTTTGTCGGAAATTTCGCTTCATCTCCCTGATTTTTCTTGGGCTGTACCAAAGTTTGAATCCAAACAAAATCAACAAGATCAATCCAATTCCCAAAATATTCATGGAAATCAATTTGAATCCATCTGAAATAATGGAACCATCATGCAAAGCCTCGATCCAGTCGGAATGTCGTTGGGCAATGGAGTTTACCTTTCCGGTTTGGGCATCCAATTGTACTTCCCAAAATCCCTGCTTGAATAACACCTTTACAATGCCTTTGGAGGGCCGTGCATCAATCCGACTAATTTTTGCCGGGGTTAAATGAGGATGGGCTTTTTCGATTGCGGTTTGGGCTGAGGAGGCTAGTTGATGAAGGGGAAGCCACTCGGTCAGGTTAGCAGCCTGTCCCTTTGTTGTTGGTGGCTGAATCCAATCTGCATTTTTCTTCCAGGCAAGGAGGATACCTGTCACGCTACTAATGAGGAGAAAGGCGGCAAGGAACAAACCCAAATACCGATGATACACTCTTGCCTTTCGTATCCGTTGGATGTATTTTGTTGGAATCAAATTGGATAAATTGTAAAGACAAAAATACGTTTGTTTTTATTAAGAAAACACGCATTATAAAAATTTGACATACAAATGAGAAAGCGGAAGGATGTTTTATCTTGGAAATAGTTATAAATACTATTCAAATAGTTTCCGATTAGAAATTTTCTTTTCGAGCAGGTCGGATTTACTACCGTTCTTTTGAGCTTTCTGCCAGTAAATGACGGCATCATTTACTTCATCCAATTGAAACAGGACATCGCCGTAGTGTTCAAGGATTTCAGGACTTTCAGAACCTCCGGCTTTCATCGCTTTAGAAAGTTGTTTTTTTGCTCCGGAATAGTTTTTTTGTTTATATAAAATCCATCCGTAAGTATCCAGGTAAGAAGGATTATTGGGAGACAATTCATTGGAGAGCATGGACATTTCTTTGGCTTTGTCCAATTCTTCTCCACGCAAAGCAAGGTAATAACTATAGTTATTTAATGTATATGCATCTTTTGGATTTAGTTTTAAGGCACTTTCAAAGGACTCATTAGATTTGTCAAATTTTTTGAGAGAGTTGTAAGTACTTCCCAGTTGGGTATAAATCCGACGTTGTAATTTTTTATTTTTCCCGGACATCATCAAAGCCTGTTTAAGCGATTCCACAGCTGTTTTATGATCCTTATTCATGCTGTGACCAATGCCGTTTAAATAATAATTCATAGGTTGATTGGGGAAAAAGTCCATTGCCTCTTCTGATGTTTTTATCAATTGAGAAGCATTACCCGTTTCTGCGCTGATGTACATGACTTGCTCCCAAACGGAAAATACCTTTTTATTTAGCTTCAATGCTTTTTGATATTGCTTGAGGGCTTCTTCTGATTTTCCTCCTTGATATAGTAAGTCTCCATAAAGTGAAAATGCCTTTGCCTCACCCGGATGTGCCTCTGCAATGCCCTTAGCAGATTCAAATAAGATATTTTTTAATTCAGGGTCGTTGGTTGTGCTTACTTTTTGAATATAAGGATACAACTCGCGAACTTTGACATCAATATTGGCTTGTGGATTTTTAAAAAGAGGCTGTACGGCTTTGAGATATTCCAAATCCTGACCATTAGATTTAAAGGATTCGGCCAGCGCAATATTTGCGCGACCGTCTTGCGGATTGATTTTTAAAATATCTTCATATAATTTTTGAGCTTTATCGCCCATTTTATTTTTTTTATAATAATCAGCAAGGCGATGTTTATAAGTCAGTTCGGCAGGAAAAGCAATAGAGAGTTTTTCCAGTTCACCGGCGGCCTTTTCCGGTTTTTTCATCAAAGAGTACGTCCCGTGTTTTAACATGGAGGTTTCCTCGTTGACGCCGTACTTTTTTTCTAATTTATTATAAATTTTAATTGCGCTATCATACTTTCCGGTGCGCTTGTGCATATAGGCCAGATCGAAATAAAGGTCATCATTATTCGGATTCGTTTCAATTAGCCTGGAGTAAACGATTCCGGCTGTTTTATAATTCCCTTCATCTTCCAGAAGATCCGCATAGAGCAATCCATACCACAGATTAGCAGGATCAATGGAAAATGCTTTTTCAGCAAACTCAACTGCTTTGTCTTTCTTTTTATCGGCCACATAGGTTCTTGCCAACTCGTAAGCAGCAGCGTGATTTTTTTTATCCTTATCTAAAATCTTTTTAAAGAGCTTCACTGCCTCGTCATAATCTTCGAGGATACGCTTTTGCGTAGCCTCGATGAATACTTTTTGGGTGGACAATTCCTTTTCGGAGACATGATCAATTTGACCAGTCATGGAGTTGGGAAAGAAAAGGATGACAGTAAGCAGCAATAAAAAGAAAGAACGGATCATATTGTAAATTTTGAGTAGTCGCCTATGCTAAGTTCGTGTATTTTACCGAGACAATCAACCTGATTGCCCAACATGGAGTTTTCAAGGACGACATTTTCTATTTTAGAATTTTCCTGAATGACGCTATTATGAATAACGCAATTTTTTACCAAAGTGTTACGACCGATAGAGACATAAGGGCCAATGATGGTGTTTTCTAGTACAACATTCTCTCCCACGTAGCAGGGCGGAATGATTTGCGCATTGTTTAGTGTTACATTTTCTGCTACAAGATTTGTGCCCTTATTGATATCCAAAACCCGTTGATTGGTGTGTACTACAGCATCTTTATTGCCACAATCCAACCATTCCTCAATTTCTCCGGGTTTGAATTTCAATCCTTTCTGCTTCATATTCTCCAGGGCATTGGTGAGTTGATATTCGCCTTTCTCTTTCAAATCATTATCAATAAGATACTGCAACTCTGCCCGAAGGTTGTCTCCGTCTTTGATATAATAGATCCCTACAATGGCCAAATCCGAAACAAAAGTGGTCGGTTTTTCCACAAAATCTGTAATGAATCCATCGTTATCTAACTTTAAGACGCCAAAAGCAGACGGATCGTCAACTTTTTTGGCCCAAATAATTCCATCTGCCTCCGGATCGATGTCAAAACTGGCTTGAAAAAGCGTATCTGCAAAGGCGATCATGCACTTTCCGGTCAGGCAATCTTTCGCACATAAAATAGCATGAGCAGTTCCAAGAGGTTCGCCCTGAGTGAAGACTGAACCCTTTGCCCCCAGCTCGGCAGCAATGTCCTTGAGCTGCTTCTCTACACCAGGACCAAAGTCTCCAATGATAAATGCAATTTCATCTACCTTTTCATTACAAGAACGGATAAGATCCTCAGCCAATCGCTGTACAATGGGTTTCCCTGCTACAGGCATTAAGGGTTTTGGAATCGTCAATGTGTGTGGGCGCAGGCGTGATCCACGACCTGCCATAGGGATGATAAGTTTCATATTGTAAAAAATATTTTCTTTAAAAATTGGACAGCGAAGATAAAATAAATTCTAATTGGAACAGATTTGAGATTTTACAAAAATGGAAAGTCGGAAAAGTTTCGTCTTTGTTTTGTAAAACTATTTAAAAAAAGTCTCGTAAAAGAAAATTAGCAAAGTTTTTGTTATTAATCTTACGTACTCCCCGGTTTTACCCTTAAGCATTGTTTTTATGAAGTCTTTACATACCCTTATCCTAGTATTGACCGCTCTGCTCATGAGCTGTTCCCCCGGAGAGCGCGTCAGCAAAAAGCAACTCAAATTGTATAATGATTTGGTTGTGCAACATCGTTTATATCATACACCTGAAAACAGTTTATTGGTTTTACAGGCGAATGCCCCAAGGTATCGCCTCGTTATTAGTGGATACACTTCAGAAGCCGAGGGTGAAAAATTATTCCAACAATCGGCAGATTATTCTGATGCCTCTGAAGTTACCCAAGTAGTTGATTTACCTAAAATTGCAACGGCTTATTATTTGGAAGTTTTACTTATAAATTTAGACAACAGTAAAGTATTTCGGGATATTAATTTAGTCAACCGACAGGCAGATAATGGACGACGATTTACCATTGTGGATGAGAAAAATGTTCCTGTTGTAACTAATTATATAAAAAAGGGGCAGCCGATTTCTTTCTCTAATACCAGTTTTGATAAAATTTATATAAAATATTTCTCTGACGATCAGCGTCCGGCTCCACCGCCATTTGGCAGAGTTAATGTTCAATTTGATGCTTCAGAGGAATGTACTAAATCGTTTATCCTGACAGCAGGTGAAATGTTTACTCCTGAAAACGAAGGATTATATTTTGTTCAGACAGATGTAACAAGTTTAGATGGAATTTTTCTTCCTTGTTTTCACTCTGGCTACCCGGAGTTGACTAAAGTAGATCAATTGATTCAAAGTTCACGATACATTGCGCAGAGTGAAGAATTTTATTCGATGATGGAAGCTGACCAACCCCAGCAGGTATTTGAAGATTTTTGGTTGACTATTGGCGGTGGAAAAAACGGGGCGAAACGAATGGTTAAGTCCTACTACAACCGGATTCAGGATGCTAACCGTTTTTTTACTTCTTATAAGGAAGGCTGGAAGACAGACCGAGGAATTATTTATACGATTTTTGGTAATCCTTCTCGCATTCATAAGACAACAGAAACGGAAGAATGGCAATACAATAGTAATGACAATCGCGAAGCCGTTACTTTTTACTTTGATAAAACAGATGGGCAATTTTTACTACGCCGTTCGAGGGATTACAGCGCAGCCTGGAATGCCGAAATACAAGAATGGAGAAAGGGACAAACACTTTCGGGAAGTGCTGTTGTTGACACCCGATTGCCTGTAAAACGGAAATATTATTAATATTATATTTTAATAAATTTTCTGTTTAAAGTTTTCTCTTTTGTAATTAATCGATAAAAATAAATTCCAGCCGGAAGATCTTTTCCATAAAATTCTATGTGATGCAGTTTAGTGTTAAAATATTTATTTTCTAATATTTTAATTATCTCTCCATTTTTGTTTAAAATTTCAAGACGAGCTTCATCTGCATTTTCCAGAGAAAAAGTTATATTAGTTTTATCCGTAAAAGGATTAGGGAAGTTTTGATTTAAAATGGTTTTATTTTTATAATTATTATTAATGGGTGTTATCTCAGGGAAACTGTCTATTTTAAAATCAAAAACAACCGGAAGGTGATCGCTGGCAAAAGTTGCATCGCCTGTAAATAAATTATATTTAGAAAGTGTATCTGTTGGCAAGGCTGGAGTGAATAACGAAAAACTATTTTGAGTTTCCAAAACAGAACCGGAGTACACCATAAAGTCCAATCGTCCCGGACTAAAACTACTCCCGGTATCGTACCAGGTAAAAGCCATTGGACGGTTAGTCGCAAAAGCCCTGCCATCCACAAAAGGCTGACCATCCCAGTCCGGCGCAAAGTCATCGCCATAAATACTGTTGTTGAGAATATCTCCGGTGACCAGCGTTTCCAATTGTCTGGCAAATCCTACAAAATTCATGTCCCCACATAGAATGATAGGAGCACCTTCAGGCAAAGGGATAAAACCTCCGTTTTTAATATTTCGCACGAGGCTCATCATTGCATCTACTTCCTCCTGCCGACCACTATTATTGCCGCAGCAGGGCGTATGTGCATTCAATAAAAGTAATTCTGTATTATATTTCTCTTTTAAATCTATCTTAAACGCACCATTGCCAAATCCACCGATAGCAATTCCATTCAACAAAGGAAAACGACTCACCATAATGATATCCGGATCAATTTTGACGTGATACCATTCTTCTCCGGGTTCTGAGGGAAGCATATCTTCTACCTGATTTTTTGTTTGCCATGAAGAATGATCATATATTTCCTGAAATGCTATGATATCAGGATCAGTTGCCTGAAGTATCCGAGTGAAGGAAGGAATTTTATTGCTTTCAAAAAATCCGTCAAACTGTACATTGTACGAAAGGATGCGTAAATGATCTGGATTTTGTTTTGGGATGGAATAGAAAGGCAAAGGATCAGGAGGACTGCCGGAAGCCATTGTGTAAGTGATCGTTTCTCCGGCATCGGGCTGCATATCAGCAGAGCCATCTTTTAGCAAAATCTTTATCGTATTGCCAAAAAGCGGTTGGCCATTGATGATTTTGTTTCGCTCGAATGCAATTTCAAATTGAGTAGAACTGACAGTAGGCGACGTAACCAGGCCAACATCTTCGTGCCGAACATATTCAGAAAAAGCAAACCCGTCTCTGTCTGAAAAATCGTATCGGAAGTCCGCTCCGATGCCGTTGATGTTTTGCCCTGTATTTATATTATTGTCTGAATCTATATAAATTTCTATATTATTGTCGCTCTGAATATTTATTTCATATAAAATCTCAAAGCGTATGAAAATAAAATTTTCGTCATTGGCTACCCAAAGTCGTTCAAAATCAGGCGTCAAAAAATTACCATCACCCGCCGGGTCGGTATGTAAAACCGGAACGTCTTGCCAATCGGAAAAATTGTCGTCTAATAAAATCCGAAAAGGCTGTGCCGAAAGATTCCATCCACAAATTAAAAACAGGATAAATAATTTTATTTTCATTATAAAATATTAAAATTCAATTGCTCCTTTCCCTACTTTGTCTTCAATGATTTGTCCATTTTCACAAAAAGGTTTTAACTCTGTCTGGATAAAATTTTGAATTGTTGCATGATAACTATCAGGATATAATAAATGTAAGTTCGGCCCGGCATCCAAACTAAAATAAAGCGGATGGCCCGTTGCTTTTCTATATTCACGAATTTTTTCTATAATTAAAAGTGTATTGGGTCGCATTAAAATATAAGAAGGCGAAGAAGTCATCATAAGGGCGTGCAGCGTGAGTGCTTCGTTTTCACAGATTTGTCCGAAGCGTTCGAGGTCGCCCGCTTCCATCGCATCCAACAAATTCCGAAGGCGATTCCGGGCTTGCTGATAGCGATTGTCTGCATAGATGTTTCCTTCCATCAGAGCATGACCAGCCCGACTGGAAACCGCTTTTTCTCCCTTGCTTACAATTAAAATATCATCGTGGAATGTTTTGAAAACATCTGCAACAGTGTTATGATAAGGAATTGCATATAAGTCCGAGCTTTTGGGAATGCTCTCCGTCGTCCCCCAAAGCCCAAGCGTTGCATAAACAGAACGGCAGGCACTTCCCGAACCCAGGCGGGAAAGAAAAGAGGCTTTTTGTTTGAATGCTTCATCCTCTTCCAACGTTCCGAAAAGCTGATGCTCCAAACTACATAAACACAAAGCGAGCGCACTCATGGAAGAAGCCGAGGAAGCAATGCCAGACGAATGTGGAAAAGAATTATGGGAATTAATTTTTAGTTTTAATTGATCTAAAAAAGGAAAGGTTTCACTTAGACTTTCTAAATATTTTTGAATTTTATCTTTAAAAAGATCGTTTTGTTTTCCTTCAAAATAAAATTCTAGATCAATACCGGGATGATTACCAACCTTTGGCGTATATTCTAAAATTGTCTCTGTATGAGCAGCATCCAGGGTAAAACTAATAGAAGGATTTCTGGGCAATTGTACACCATGTTTTCCCCAATATTTTATCAAGGCAATATTAGAAGGACTGCGCCACTGGATTTTTCCGAATTTATCGTGGCCTTCTTCCAGCCGGAGTTTTGGATTGTGGTAGTTCAATATATTAAGTTTAAATTAAGGCAAAGGTAAAACAAAGCACGGGCATTTTAGTTTTGATTCAAATGTATAAATTAAACTTCCCGCAATAATGTTTATTTACTTACCTTTATTTTTTATCTATGATATAAATGACGAGATGAAAGAAATCAGTGAATTTAGGAAATACTACAACCATACCATCCACCCGGAGTTGCTTAGACAAGAACGTCGCCGTCGACAATTGATGTGGCTGATGTTGCTTTCTGTTTTTTTGGTTCTTGCTGTTGGTATATCCGTTTTGGTTTTACACATTCCGGCATTGACGCTTTTTGCCTTGGTTCCCATTGGTTTGTATATGGGTTTTATTGGTTATAAAATGCGGCAATTTGTCTCCGGCTTCAAACCTCAAATTGTCAACCTGATTCTGGATTTTATTGCACCAGGTAAAATGGTTTATCAGCAAGATGGTTTTATTCCTAAAAGTTCCTTTCAGGCGAGTCGGATTTTTAGCACAACTGCGGAGGAATATCGGGGAGAAGATTTGATAAAAGGAAAATTTGGGCTGGTGGATTTTGAAATGTGCGAGCTGGTCGTAAGGGAAGTTTATGAGGTGCGCAACCGGATGGAACCTGTTTTTGGAGGAATCTTTTTTCATGCAAATTTTAATCATCCTATCAAGGGAACAGTCGTGATTTTTCCTAAAAATTATAAACCCCGTTTTTCCAGAACCATCAAAAAACTCACGGCTAATCACGAAGGGGCACAAGTCACTCTGGAACACGAATCGTTTAATGATTTATTTGTAATTTATGCAGAGCATACCGATGAAGCCCGACACCTTTTGTCGGATGGAATGTTGGATGCCATCGTGGAGTATAAAAATAAAGTAGATAAAGATGTATATGTTTCTTTTGTAAAAGACGATATTTATATTGCCGTTTCCGAGCCTAAAGATATTCTGGAACCAAATATATTTTTATCCAATGTGAATTACCCGCTCGTCTATGAATTCTACTATGATTTATATATGATTTTAAGAATCGTAGAAGATTTTGAACTACACCATTAGTCAATGGTACCATTGTACCATTGGAATATTGAACTATTGAATCAGGCAGCATTTTTTATATTTTTTTCCGCTTCCGCAAGGGCAAGGCGCATTTCTGCCTACCCGTTTTCCGGTAAAGTGCATCATATCTCTTAGGGCTGTAGTGATTCTGCTTTGCATATCCTGCTGAAAAATCTGAGTGAGCATTTCATAGAGATCCGGGTATCTTCTTTGCATCTCCTTCGGTCGTTCAAAAAAGTACTCGGAGGCTACCGCAAAAAACTCTACCCGATTAGTTGCTCCGTAGGGATTGATGCTGGATTTTCCTTTTTTGATCTTTTTTATTTCCTTGTGTATAATGCCGAGCCAGGGCATGATATATTTTCTTTTTAGTAAAGTAGGAATGCCGTCAAATTCTCCATCAGAGCTATCCAGCAAGTGAACAAACTCATGGATGCCTACATTTTTTCCATCTTTTTCTATGGTAAAACCACTTATCAATGCAGGTTTAGATAAAATCATTATCCGATTCATCGGGCCATCACCGACCATGCCCAGGACAGTTCTTCCCGTACCTGTTTGCTCGAAGTCTTTGCTAAAATTTCCAGGATAAATGAGAACTTCCCCAAGGTTGTTATACTCCCATTCCTTAAACCCAAAAATTGGAATAACAGCACTGGCTGCGACAAGAACTTTTACCCGGTCATCCACTTCGGTCTTGATGCCTGTAATGCGTTTTTCATCCAAAAAGATATGAATATTGTGTTCAAAACGAGTTCTTTCCTCTGGTTCCAGTTGTCTGTAGAATGTAACATCATTCGTGAGTATGGTTCGCCATTCAGATGGAAAAGGATACCGGAGTAATTCATTTCGCCTCCGGTATTTTTGAGTCAAATACCGAAACAATAACCAGCAGATTCCAAGTAGAATAACAAGACCCATACCCTTTATCCATAGAGCAGAAGTATGTGCATTTGAAATTAAAAAAAGTCCTGCAAAAAAAAGGATGCCGGAAACAGCATACGCTAATCGGGTAACTAATTTGGCTTTTTCAGGTGCAGTTTGTGGCATGAAAATATTTTTAAAATTCTAAGGTAAGAATTTAAATAAAAAAGCCGCTACCGAATCCCGATAGCGACTTAAAGCAACATTCATTTTTTTGCTTTTCCTAAGATTTTTGGTTGCTTTTAGAAATTACCTACAACAGCGATTTTTGAAGTTTCAAGTTGCTGACCGATTT
>JAHDCK010000161.1:3015-10011 GCA_020629915.1 Saprospiraceae bacterium | reverse complement strand
GTATTTTTATTAGAAAAATAAACCCGCTGTTTTGGCGTTTTATAATTGTAATTTAATTTTAATAAAATAAAAAATTATATGAAAATTATTCTTTACTCGCTTACCCTGCTTTTTTGTTTGGGAATCACTCAAAGTCTTTTTGCTCAAAAAGAAGGCTATGTCGTCAACTCCAAGGGGGATACCACCAAGGGCAAAATGAAAATGAAATTGTATAAACAAGAAGAAGAAATTTCGCTTTGGATTGAAGGTAAAAAGAAGCCAAGGGTCTACAAAGGAAGAGTACTAACAGCTTACGGAATAAAAAAGGGGAAAACCTGGAAACATTACGAGCGCAAAAAAGTAGGTCGGGAAAGACTTCAGTTAGAACGCTTGGTTAATGGCAAAGTGAAAGTTTTTATGTTTTTTGAGGAAAACAGTTTTGGAAAAGAGGAACCGATTTATCTTTTGGAAAAAGGTGATGAAATCCAACGAATCCGTTCTACAACCTATGAAAAAGAACTCAAGCGATACTTTGAAGATTGCGAGAAATTGGTGGAGCGCGTTGGTAAAGGTGGTTATAAGTTTAAAAATACACCTGACATGGTAGAAGAGTATAATCGCTGTTGGAAATCGGAAGAGGAAACCGAAGAAAAATAAGGCAACAAACAATAATTAAGCTCGTAAAATAGTTTATAGAGTGTTCATTAATTATTACTTAAACTTATTTTTAACAACTTAAAAATCGCCAAGTTAAAAGCCTATGGAAAAAAAGATTACAAACAATTTAATCGTCAAACATCTTTATGCCGAAACCTCCCAAGCCGAAAACCAACTGGTCAATCAGGCCATGGAAAATGACTGGGAATTTCAGGAAACGTATCAGGCAATGGCCGAGGCCAAAGCTCAGTTACCTGCGGTGACTTTTTCTCCTTCTAAAAAAGCAGTGCAAAATATTTTGCATCACAATGAGGAGACGACTTTGGAACCGTTGTTTTAAGCATAAATGATCGAGCAAAGCTCAAAACCCGAATCGAAAAAATTTCGATTCGGGTTTTTTGTTTTGGTCGGGTTGTTTTTAAACGATATTTTTGCAGGAATTAATTTTCCAACCATGCCTTTACGAACCGATTTTCCACCTGCCGGCAATCCTTCCTACCTGGATGGGGAGTGTGATGGGTTTGTGTATAAACTGGTTTTTGGCGGGACGACCCTGAAGAATGCCTACGAGATGGTCTGTAGTTTTTTGGATCAGGAAGGCTATTCGGATGTGCCCCGCCCTTCGGATTTTAAAGAGATGGAATTATTTCGCTTGAATAAAAAACAATTGCAGTTGAGGTTGTTTGAAGAAAATGGATACCTTCATAATCCGGTTAAAATATTATTCCCGGAAAATAGCCGCAAAAAAAATGAACTAATTCTTTTTTTATACAACGAAAAAGTACCGGACAATCTCTTGAGGTTTCATGGAAAATTGGATGAAAAATGACCCAAATTTGGAATACCGGATCACAGAATCTGTCACAAATTTAAAAACCTAACGTACTTGTGTATAAAACGATTATCAAACCCATTCTCTTTTTACTCTCTCCCGAAAGAGCGCATTCCTTTACTTTGTTTTTATTAAAATTTATCCTATCTATTCCTGTTATAAGTAATTTATATAAAAATAATTATAGTATAAAGGACAAGAAACTGGAAAGAAAACTCTTTGGATTGACTTTTCCAAACCCGGTTGGACTCGCCGCTGGTTTCGATAAAGATGGCAAACATTTCAAGGCGATGGCTGCACTCGGTTTTGGTTTTATTGAAATCGGAACAGTAACACCCCAGCCACAAATTGGCAATCCAAGACCGCGCCTATTCCGATTGCCCAAGGACAATGCGCTTATCAACCGGATGGGATTTAATAACGAAGGAGTGGAAGCGATGGTCCGTCGGCTGAAAAAAGGACGACCTGAAAACCTAATCATCGGCGGGAATATTGGGAAGAACAAAACCACTTCTAATAAAGAAGCGCAAAAGGATTACGCCTTGTGTTTTGAACAGCTTTTCCCCTTGGTAGATTACTTTGTCGTCAACGTCAGCTCACCAAACACGCCTAATTTAAGGGATTTACAGGAAAAAGAACCTTTGACCCGGCTGCTGACTTTTTTGCAACAACTCAATCAGCAAAAGGAAAAGCCCAAACCTATTTTACTTAAAATTGCGCCGGATTTAACAGATTCCCAACTCAATGATATTGTAGAAATAATAAATACGACTAAACTAGATGGAATCATTGCTACAAATACTACGATCAGTCGCTCCGATCTTTATACCCATACAAATCATATTCAAAAAATTGGTAATGGTGGCTTGAGCGGTGCGCCGCTAAGGCAGCGTTCTACTGAAGTGGTACGTTATTTGAATGTAAAAAGTCAGGGAAATATTCCCATCATTGCGGTGGGCGGCATTTCTTCTCCTGAGGCTGCTCAGGAAAAATTAGATGCCGGAGCCAGTTTGGTTCAGATTTATTCCGGTTTGATTTATGAGGGCCCTGCCCTCATCCGACGCATCAATCAAAAGCTGCTACAAGCTTAAAACCTTCAACAACTTTATGAAATGGGGAACTTTGTTCCCGAGAGGCATTTAGAGTGATTTTTATTAAAATTTTATAGAAATCAAAAAATATGCCCGTCACAAATCCCTTCTAAAAACAATATGCCGCATGCAACGAAATTTAATTGTTCTGCGTATAGTATATATAGAACGTATTGATTGATTTTTTACCTGTCAACAAAAAAATGTTTGGCTATGTTAATTGTAGGAATTTTATATATGGTTTTTGGATTCAACTTGGTGAATATTGTCACCGAGAGTGGAACGAGTTGTTACAAGGATATTCGGTTTTGGTTTGTTATTGGGTCAATTGCTATTTTATTGACGCTGACAGCTAATACTTTTATTGCTTAGGAATAATATTTGTATAAATTATTTTTGAATTTTTAAACTCAAATCCAGGCTCTCATAAGAGTGAGTCAGTGCACCGACAGAGATGTAATCCACCCCGGTTTCGGCTACGCTGCGAACTGTGCGTAGTGTAATACCACCGGATGCCTCCGTCTGAAAGCGACCATCTACGATGGCAACTGCTTCGGAGAGAAGGGGCAATTCAAAATTATCCAGCATAATGCGGGTGATACCACCCACTTCCAACACTTCATACAGTTCTACCAGATTTCTGACTTCTACTGTACTATTTAGGTTTAGATTATTGGCTTGGAGATAACCTTGCACTTGCTGAATGGCTTTTGTGATGCTGCCGCAAGCGTCGATGTGATTGTCTTTTATCATGATCCAGTCATAGAGACCATCCCGGTAATTATGGCAACCGCCCATGCGCACGGCCCACTTTTCCAGAAAGCGGAGGTTGGGCGTAGTCTTTCGGGTATCCAGAATTTTTACATCGTATCCCAAAACTTCTTCAGAGAAGCGATGGCTCAACGTAGCGATTCCGCTCATGCGCTGCATACTATTCAGAACGACGCGCTCTGCCTGCAACAATCCTCTCGTATTACAAGTTACTTCAAAAGCTACATCTCCCTGCTCGGCATATTCCCCATCATTAATGTGAATCTTCATTTCAGAAGTTGGATCGACGTGCTTAAAAATCATTCCAGCCAATTCTATCCCTGCCAAAATTCCGGTATCCTTTACAAAAAGTTTAGCGGTGCTTTTGCTCTCTGCGGCAATGCAAGCCTGTGAAGTGTGGTCGCCGTCCTGTACATCTTCTTTTAATGCTGAAACGATAAAATTTTGAAGTAACTGGGTATCAATTGTTGTCATAGCCATAGTCCTGATTTTTGAGGTGCAAAGATACGGAATGACAGATAAAATATGCAGTTAGCATTTTTATTTAGATAGAATACAGTGTTAATTTTTACAAAAAAATATTCCTGATTTAACTATAAACTATTAATAATCAATTAATTATAAAAAATTAAAATTTGTTAAGACTCCACAAATTATTAAAATTTTGTACAAAAATCCCACCCTTGCCTCCTGCATCTTTGTATTGAACAAACGGAAAAACAACATTTCAAAAGAGAAAAAAATATCCGTTTAGAATTATTTTAAAAACTATAAAACTAAATTCATTATGAAAAAGTCTAGTGTTTTAAATTCAATTTTCAATGCCACATTGGCCGCATTATTTATCCTTGCATTAGGAACTCAAGCCACAGCAGGAGGCATTAATCCGGGAACCGAAACAATTACTATTGATCCTTCTATGGTAGAATTAGACGGAGAAGAATCTTACGGTGTTTTGAAAAGATACAAGATTGAGTTGTATTCTATGCGATGCCTGGAAGAAGATGATCCTGGTGGAGAAATAGAAATCTACGGAAAAATTAAGGCACTTATTCTATACTCGGGGAGTGACCCTCGTATCAGCCGAAGACCTCAACAAAAGACAATTTGGTACCGAAGTGAAAGCAGACCTTTTGAAATGGATGAGCATGAAACTTATTACAGAAAAGGATACGTTGTTTTTTATGCGACAGATGCCGATATCCGAAATGGAAAATATAGAATTAGCCTTTCCCCTGATTTGATGGAAGATGATGGTTCTTCTCGTGATGATAGATTTTATGTTCGCTCCTCTCATAACTGTAATCAATGGGATATCCACGATGGCCTAAACAGACAGAAAACCATTTTATTCCAGGAGGGAGACACTCGCCTGCAGGTGAAGTGGTTGGTTAAGAAATTATAAAAATATTTTTTTGAATTTTTGAAAGGGCAATTTCCGTAAAAGGGGATTGCCTTTTTTAATATTTAAATAATAAACTTATCGCTTCTTCCACCTTTTCAATTGAAGGAATCATAGCAGCTTCCAAAGTAGAATTCAACGGAATGGCCGGCATGTTTTCCGAGCCAATCGTTCGCACTGGCGCATCGAGTTGCTCAAAGCAATTTTCCTGGATACGGGCGGCGATGCTCTGTGCAAAAGAATTGTTTACGGGTTCTTCTGTAATTACGAGAACTTTGCCATGTCTTTTTGATGCTTCAAAAATAGCTTCCGTGTCGAGTGGATGCAAAGTACGCAGATCGATAATTTCTATTTGTCCGGGATGCTTTTTAGCGGCATTCAAGGCCCAATGCACGCCCATGCCGTAGGTGATGATCGCCATTGATTCACCTGCTTTGATTTTTTCTTCCTTCGCTTCAAGTGCAATCCGGGCTTTTCCAAAAGGAATGATATAATCCTCATCGGGTTCTATCGTTCTGGCCGCATCCGTTCCCCGCACTTTCGACCAGTACAAACCCTTGTGTTCTAAAATGACAACGGGATTTGGATCGTAGTAAGCGGATTTCATCAGTCCTTTTAAATCTGCTCCTGTACTTGGATAAGCTATTTTAATTCCTCGTATATTACAAAGCACGGATTCAACACTGGAAGAATGGTAAGGTCCACCAGAACCATAAGCCCCAATTGGCACCCGAACGATACAACTCACCGGCCATTTTCCATCACTCAAATAACAGGAGCGACTCACTTCCGTAAACAACTGGTTCAACCCCGGCCAGATATAATCGGCAAACTGAACTTCTACAATTGGCTTCAACCCAACCGCCGACATTCCAACCGTACTACCAATAATAAAGGCTTCCTGAATCGGCGTATTGAAAACCCGATCATCACCAAACTGTTGGGCTAACGTCGCGGCCTCCCGGAATACACCTCCGAGCCGTCCGCCAACATCCTGACCATACAAGAGGCATTCCTTGTGCTTCGCCATCAACTCCCGGATACCAAAAAGAGCGGAATCCACCATGACAGTTGGCTCTTTGTCTTCTGGTTCCCGATTGCCTTTTTCTTCGGTGATCGGCGTTGGAGCAAAATCGTGGGTAAACAAATCTTCTGGTTGTGGGTCAGGGGAATTTAAAGCACGCTCGTAATCTGCTTCTACGAGTTTGCGAACGTCTTTTTCTATTTTATTTAAATTTCTTTTTGTAAAACCCGCTTCTAATAATTGACTTCTAAACAGTGGATAAGGATCACGGGTTCTATGCTCTTCCAAATCATCCCGATACCACTCCATGCGTACGCCGGAGGTGTGGTGGTTTAGCAAGGGCACTTTGGCATGAACGAGGAAGGGTCGGCGTTCTTTTCTAATTAATTCCAATACTTCCTGAATGGTATTATAACATTCAAAAAAATCGCTGCCGTTGATCGTTCGTACTTCGATTCCGGGAAAACCTTTGGCGTACCCCGTGGCATCCGTCGAGCGGATCTCGGAAGCGTGGGCGGAAATGTCCCATTCGTTATCTTGTATTAAATATAAAATAGGAAACTGTTTCAGGGCGGCCATCTGGAAGGCCTCGGCGACTTCACCTTCTGTTATCGAAGCATCTCCCAACGAACAAACCACGACGGGGTTTTCTCCTTTGTAATCTTCTGCCAATCCCATTTTTTCTTTGTATTGAATGCCCATCGCAACACCGGTTGTTGGAATAGCCTGCATTCCGGTGGCGGAGGATTGGTGTGGAATTTTGGGTTTGTCATCATCCTTCAAACTGGGATGGGAATAGTAAGAACGGCCACCTGAAAAGGGGTCGTCTTTCTTGGCCATGAGTTGAAGCATGAGTTCGTAGGGTTCCATACCAATGCCGAGTAAGGTGGCATCGTCCCGGTAATAAAGGGCAAGGAAGTCCTGTGGTTTTAATTGCATACCGACGGCCAGTTGAATGGCTTCGTGGCCACGGGAAGTGGCGTGGACGTATTTGGAAACAACCTTGAAGTTTTCTTCATAAACTTCTGTCATTGTTTTGGCTGTTGCCATCAAAGCATAGGCTTTTACTAATACGTCTTTTTTTATTTTATCTTTGGCTGCAATCATGGTTTTATTTTAAATAAATAACTTTTTATACGTTGTACCTTCCCCCGGCTTCCAATGCCAAATCAATATGCTTCAGATGATGCCGGCAATGCCAGGCATATAATCCCGTTGCTTCTTCCAGCGAATAATGATG
>JAHDCK010000161.1:0-2915 GCA_020629915.1 Saprospiraceae bacterium | reverse complement strand
ACTTGCCTCAACGACCAACCACCCGGACGGTATTTCCAGTTTTTTTGTTCGGTTGAAAGCCCTTGTGTTTTTTGTTTTACCTGTGTCGGAAAATCGGCGATGTCCTGAATCCAATCAGACAGTTGGTTGTCTGAAATGGTTTCTGGTTTTACAAAATTTCCTATGGGAAATTTTAATCTATGTAATGCTTCCGGAGTCATTTAAGAAACTTTCTGCTTGAATTTTTCAATGGCTTTTACGGTAAAATCAGATAGCACGAGTTTGCCGCTCATAGCTGCACGAGCTTCCAAGAGTTCGTCCCAGTGGCTGCAATTTTCCCAAGCGACTTTCTTTAGCATGGCCATCGCCTCCGGGCTGAAACTGCTCAACCTTCCTGCCAAGACTTCTATTGCCTGATCCAATTGATCGGCTGTATCGAAAATTTCCGTATATAAACCTTTTTCCTGTGCCCACTGAGCGGTTTGCCATTCAGTGGCGTTAATAGCCATTTGGGTGAAAGCGGATGTCCCGACTTTGCGCTCGACAGCCGGGCCTACGACAAAGGGTCCAATTCCGATAGCTAACTCACTTAGTTTTACCGAGGCAAATTGCGTTCCCATACAATAATCTACGGCTGATGCTAAACCTACTCCGCCGCCAACAGCTTTCCCTTGTATGCGTCCAATGATAAACTTTGGACATTTGCGGCAGGCATTAATGACATTGGCAAAACCCATAAAGAATTTTTTTCCCGTATCGAGATCGCCGATAGCCATTAATTCATCGAAGCTGGCTCCGGCGCAGAATGTTCTGTTGCCTGAGCTTTTTAATATAATTACTTTTATGTTTTCATTTTCTCCTGCGGCTACGATGGCATCCCGCAATTCTGCCAGTAATTTTCCGGGCAGGGAATTGTGGGAAGGATGATAAAATTCTATCGTTCCGATTCCGTTTTCTATACGTGTTTCTACTGAACCTAATAATGTTTTATCCATTTTTTATTTTATAATATTTTAGGTGATTTTTTAAAATTAAGTTCTAAAGAATATTAAACATTATCACGAGAAATTGATTATGTCCAAACTTAAATTTTTAAAATATCCTGCGTTATTTCCCTCAACTGTAGCTCCGGCTACGCTTTTCGGAAAATGCCTTGCCTATTTTTAAAATTACAATTTGTCCTTCATAAAAAACTTCTCGTGATAATGTTTATTATCCATTCTTTAAAATTGCTAATTGTTCTTTTTCCAGCAAAAAAGAACCAAAATGCCGTCGAAAACGCACATTCCTCAAAATTTTCCCTTCACCTTGCATCTTTTTCTCCGCTACTGACGTTTCATTCAGCACAGGTGCGCTACGAAAAATCTGCTAGGTCGCCCCTCCTTCGTCGGGGTCAGGGAATAATTTTGGGAATTGCTTTTTTTCGACAATTATTCATTCCCTTGTTAATCTTGCTTAAGCATTTTAACCATCGTCAAAATCGTGGCAATGGCTACAGTTTCATTGGTTTCATCATACACTTCTACCAGCCACTTGACAATGCCTTTTGCGATGTCTTCCGGCTCGCGTTTTTCCTGTGCGATTTTTTGCTTGCACGTTAATTTTACACCGATGGTCATCCCTGCATAAACGGGTTTGGTAAACCGACATTCTTCCAATCCATAATTTAACAGAACGGGGCCTTTCTTCGGTTCTACAAATAAACCCGCCGCTTTGGATAAGACAAAATACCCATGCGCTACTCTCTGCTCGAAAATCGTTCCATCCAGAGAAGTTACATCCATGTGGGCATAAAAATTATCTCCGCTCACATTGGCAAAGTTCACAATGTCGGTTTCTGTTACAGTGTGTTTGTGAGTAATTAAGGTCTCGCCAACCTCCAGTTCTTCAAAATGCTTTCGGAAAGGATGAACCAGTTTTTCCGTTTGCTTTCCGCCGGGCTGATATTGATTAGTCACAGCCGTTAGCATTGTGGGCGAACCCTGGATAGCCGTCCTTTGGAGATAGTGCATCACCCCTCGCATTCCACCCATTTCCTCACCACCACCTGCACGTCCGGGACCACCATGCGCCAGGAGCGGCATAGGCGATCCGTGTCCTGTACTTTCGGCTGCACATTCTTCATTTAAAACTAAAATACGCCCGTGATAAGCCGCAGAACCCAACACGTAGTTTCTGGCAATTTCGGGATCATTGGTAGCGATAGAACTCACTAATGAACCTTTGCCCATATTTGCTAATTGAATCGCTTCCTCCATATTTTTATAAGGAATAATCGTACTGACCGGGCCGAAGGCTTCTATCTCGTGCGTATCCATTTTATTAAAAGGGTCATCATTTAAAAATAAAACCGGCGAGAAAAACGCGCCCTTGTTTTTATCCGCTCCGGTAACGCTAAAGTTTTCTAAATCGCCGAATACAATCTCCGTGCTTTGCGCCAGTTTCTCGACCTGCTTGCGCACGCTTTCTACCTGAGAGCGAGCGACCAATGCGCCCATGCGAACGCCTTCTACCTGAGGATCACCAATGGTTGTTTTTTGCAGTTGTTTGCCCAGGGCAATTTGAACATCTTCTACTAAATTTTCCGGGACGATGATGCGACGGATGGCGGTACATTTTTGCCCGGTCTTCACGGTCATTTCCTTGCGGACTTCTTTTATAAATAAATCAAATTCCGCCGTGCCAGGAACGGCATCTTCGCCCAGGACGGAGGCGTTCAAACTATCCGCTTCCATATTGAAGGGAACGGAATTATTTATAATATTAGGAAGGGCTTTTAATTTTCTACCTGTGGAAGCAGAACCCGTAAAGGTCGCCACGTCTTGTGAAGTCAGGGAATCCAAAATGCCAATGCCGGAGCCACAAACCAACTGCAAAGCTCCTTTAGGTAATATTTCTGATTTTATAATATCTTCAACCATCGCCTGGGTGAGGTA
>JAHDCK010000160.1 GCA_020629915.1 Saprospiraceae bacterium | reverse complement strand
ATACTCCCTCATGTTTTTTGCCTTGCCAACCTAAAAAATAACTGCGTCTAATTTGTACACTTTATTATTCTCTCATCCCTTATCAATTTCTCGTGATAATATTTATTAGTTTGGGTGGCGGTGTTTTGTATTATCAACTAATGGAAAATTAGACATTATTTATAACATTCCAAAATAGAAAGGAATTCTCTCATCCCTAAATGGAAAAAACAAAAAACCCGCCACTAAAAAGCAACGGGTTTTATTGTTAATGCGAATTTATTTAGTTCGATCAGAGACCTAAATTATTACTAATCCATTTTTGTTAGTTTACCCAACTGGACATTGACATTTTCTCCTTTGGAGTTGATGATATCCACGCCATTGTTGGTCACTAAGTAAGACTTTACACGGGTGTCGTATTCCTTGTGCCACATTTTGGATTCGTCAATGGCTACAATTTTGATTTCCGTTCGGCGATTTTGCTGATGCGCCATTTCCGAACACTCCTTGCCATTGGTGCAGGAATTGACCAGTTTCGTTTCACCAAAACCAACTCCGGTGCGAATCTGATAAGCCGGAACGCCACGCTGATGCAAATAAGCTACCGCATTTTCTGCTCTTCGCTGAGATAAATCCAGATTATAAGAATCCGAACCACGGGCATCTGTATGCGAGTACAATTCTATTACAATCGCAGGGTTGTCTTCCAGCAGCGTAAACAACTTATCCAGTTCTCTCGCTGCATCCGGGCGAATGTGATCTTTATCGTAATCATAGTAAATATTGTCCAGCGTAAACAAGCGGTTCAGTTCCAGTTCTTCCAGACAAACCACCAGGTTGTAATGGTCGTATTTAAAAGCCTCCATTACATCACAGAAGTTTTCAAAACAAATATTGGAATCTCCAATATAAGCGTTGCAACACTGATCGATGAAAGCGGTTTTGGTCAGGTAACCTCTTTTTACAAAAGTGATTTCGTAGTTGACCTTTTCTTTCATGGTAAAACTCTGGATCGGTTCTTTCTTTTTAGTAAAATTATCCATTTTACCATCCGAACCTTTGGAGGAAAATTCCACAACAGGGGGCGGTGTGGCCATTGTATCTACAGAACCATCAGAGCCTTTTATCACCATCGTCACCTCGTGGAGGGGTTGTTTATGCTCGTCGGCTGTATAGACAGACACGATTTTTTGAGCATGCACCATTGAGCACAGCAATGCGAACATTGCAATTAATGTCGATTTCATACTTTTCTTTTTTTGCCTTTAAAAAATCAATTTAAATCGAAGCGTTTGCCTGGCGCATCGACTTTTTTGTTTCACACGGTTTGCTGAGTCTGAGTCAAAATTTGATCATATCCGTTATTTTACATTTGGATTTAAAGACAATTTCCTTTGCCCTTTTTACGCTAATAGAACAGTTTTGTTACACTAAAAGTGCCCGGTTTAAGCAAACATTAATGGTTCTTAACGTTTGCTTAACTAAAATTTTAATAAAAAATAGTTGATTTTTTTTGATGTAAAACAGCCTGTTTCTGTGGGTTTCAGGAAGAAAAATGTGAGCGAAATGGCTTGTGGGTAACTAATTTGGCCGAGAATGGGAAAAAGGGGTTGATTCCCGTTTTGGGAAGGGTGGAGTTTATAAAGATAGCAGAAGCAATCATTTATCAAAGCCTCGTTAACTGGTGCTAGCATCAGTTAACGAGGCTTTGATAAATGGAAGAACAAACAACTTAACCAATATCCCTACTCCTCCCCAACCTTCAATACCAACTTCCCGCGCTTATTTCCATCAAACAACCGATGTAAAACCGTCGGGAAATTTTCTATGCCTTCTTCCATGTGAATTTTCGTATTGAGTTTTCCCTGAGCGACCCATTGCCCCATTTCCATAGCCGCTTTTTTGTAGTCCTGTGCATAATCAATCACCACGAATCCTTCCATCCGGGCGCGGTTGATGAGCAGGGAAAGGTAATTGGAAGGCCCTTTGATACCGGAGGTAGAATTGTATTGAGAGATAGCTCCGCATAACACCACGCGGGCATGCATTCGCAAACTGGCGAGAGCCATATCGAGGATGTCGCCGCCTACGTTATCGAAGTAAATATCTATTCCCTTAGGACAATGTTCTTTTATTTTTTTAAAAACATTTTCATTTTTATAATCTATACAAGCATCAAAACCAAGGTCGTTGGTCACATATCCGCACTTCTCCGGGCCACCAGCAATGCCGACGACTTTGCAACCCTTGATTTTTGCAATTTGCCCGACGACACTTCCGACTGCGCCCGCAGCACCAGAAACCAGAAGCGTTTCTCCCTCCTTAGGTTTGCCAATATCCAGGAGGCCGAAGTAAGCGGTAAATCCCGGCATCCCTAATGTTCCCAAGTAGGCAGAAAGCGGAATGCCCATTTGTTGCACCTTATATAACATAAAACCATTAGAAACGGCGTACTCCTGAACGCCCGTCCAACCAACAACATAATCCCCAACGGCATATTCTGCATTTTTGGATTCGATGACTTTGCCGAGGGTTCCGGCGCGCATGACTTCGCCGATGCCAACGGGTGGGAGGTAGGATTTTACATCATTGAGCCAGCCGCGCATAGCCGGGTCCAGAGAGATATAGATATTTTTGATGAGCATTTCACCATCGGCGATTGTAGGGATAGCGGTTTCCTGAAAGTTCCAGGTGTCGTCTTGTGGTAAACCGATTGGGCGTTTAGCGAGTGTGATTTGTTTATTCATGTTTTTTAAAAATTTGATACGAAGGTAAAAAGGATAAGACAGGAAATAAAATTGTACTTTTGGAAAGTGAATATTTTTATAATTAAATTTTTAAGCATATAAAATGATTTCAAGTGAGGAGGCGTTGCAATTAATTTTATCTCATCCCATTTCCATAAAATCAAAATCTGTTTTATTAGAAAATTCGATGGGGAAGGTGCTGGCAGAAGACCTGCTGGCCGACCGGGATTTTCCGCCATTCGACAGGGTGATGATGGATGGAATCGCCATTCGGTATGAGGATTTTAATAATGGGAATAAAAATTATGTTGTTGAGGGGTTAGGGGCGGCAGGTGATCCGCAAAAGGAGTTGAAAGAAGCTAATCATTGTCTTGAAATTATGACGGGAGCCGTTTTGCCAGCAGGGGCAGATACCGTGATTCGTTATGAAGATGTTATAATGGAAAATAATATTGCAAAAATTCAAATTGATAAAATTAGAGAAGGGCAAAATATTCATTCCAGGGCGTTTGATAAAAAGCACGGAGATTTGCTGGCTGTCAAAGGCAAAAAAATCTCCGGGGCAGAAATCGGTATTGCAGCTACGATTGGAAAATCAAAATTAAAAGTATATGATTTTCCTGAGATTTTAGTTGTGTCCACCGGAGATGAGTTAGTGGAGGTTCATGAAACGCCGCTTGCTCACCAAATCCGAAAATCCAATGTGCATAAAATCCAGGCCATGCTCGAAAGTTGGGGATTGCGTTCTACCAGAATTCACTTTATGGATTCTGAGGAAACCATTCGGGAAGGACTGGGGAAGGCAATGGAAAAATATCCGATCATCCTGATGAGTGGTGGCGTGTCCAAGGGGAAGCGGGATTTTATTCCGGGCGTTTTGAAGGAGTTAGGCGTGGAGCAGCAGTTGCATTTTGTAGCACAGCGACCGGGGAAGCCGTTTTGGTTTGGTGTGAAGGGAAAGGAAAATTTTGTTTTTGCCTTTCCGGGGAATCCTATTTCGACGATGGTTTGTTTGATGAAATATTTTAAGACTTGGATTTTTAATGATATTAAAAAGAAAAATGTTTTTGTAGCTAGATTAAAGGAGGAAGTTATCTTCAAGCCAAATCTGACCTATTTTATGACGGTAGCAGTTCAGTTTTCAGAGCGAGGTGTTTTGGAGGCTGTTCCGGTGAGGGGGAATGGCTCTGGGGATTTGGCGAGTTTGGCTCAGGCGGATGGATTTTTAGAATTACCGAGAGGGAGGGAAGTCTTTGAGGCTGGTGAAGTTTTTTCTTTTATGCCTTTTAGGGAATGGAGTTGATTTTATAATTATTTTTTTTATATAAAAAAGTATCTTTTTTTGTTTTTTGCGTCCTAATTGTCAAAGAACATTTTTACGAAAGTACCCCAGTCAAAATTAAATTGTATTTATGAGAATTTTTGGTATAATTTTTCTCTCCCTGGGAGTAATTTTTTCTGCTGCTAGTCAAAGCCTTCACACACCTGAAGAGATTTTAAAAATATTAGAAAAGTCTCCGGTCAAATTTGTAATAGATACTATTGAGGGGAGATTTAAAAAGGAGGATGCCCCCGTTTTAGCGGATGGTTATGTTTTGCAATCTGCGGGGATGGGAGATGTGTTGGCTCAGTATCAGCAATCCGATTCTAAAAAAACAAAAGAGTATTTTAAAAAAGGCGAAAAATTATACGAAAAGAAAAAATATAAAAAGGCGCGGAAGTGTTTTCAAAAAGCATTAGATGAAACACCGGATCATTCTCAAATGATGGTTTGGATTGGCAAGACTTATGAGGCAGAAGATAAAAAAGACAATGCGCTGAAATGGTATGAAAAAGCAACTCAAGCCAATGCTATCGATTATCAGGGTTTTTGGAATTATGGTCGTATTCTGCTTGAAAAAGATGCCCGACCGGAAGCAATGCAAGCGATAACAAAAGCGCATTTGCTCAACCGCAATCATCCAGGAGTTCTAAAAACATTTAAAAAAATATATCAAAAAAATAATATTCTTTATCCCTTTTGGACCTTTGATCCCATGTATAAAATAACGAAGGATGAAAAAAATGAGATTCATGTGGGTTATCAAAAAACGCCCTGGCTGGCTTACGGGTTGTGTAAGGCTGCCTGGGAACATGAACCTTCGTATAAGAAAAATATGGATGCAAATTTAATGCGGGACCCCAGAATGATGGAAGAAAAAGAGTGTTTGCTCAGCGCAGTTATCGCTTATGAAAGTATGGAGGATGAAGAGAAAAATCGTTTTCCTGAGATTGTGGCATTGATTACCGCTTCAGAAAAAGAAATGATAGATGAATTTGTAATATACGAGATATGGTCAAGAAAAAACCCTTTAATGTTGCTGCAGACAGATAGGGATATATTGAATAAGATTGAAAATTATTTATTAGAAGTTCGGTGCAAGCGCCCCGGATTGTCAAATTAGTGTCATAATACGAATAGATTTTATCAAAATATTAGTTGTAAGCAGTTATTGAAGCATTTCTGCAAGGTTTTTGGTAGGTAAAAGGTATCATCCATTTACTCCCTAAAAACAGCTAATTTGATTACCGCAATACGTAGTACCATTCTAAAAGAGGCCGAAAAATTTGTCTTGAAGCAATTCAAGGCAAACAGCAACCCACGGCTTACCTTTCACAATTATCAACACACTTCCGGTGTCGTTCAGCTATTGGACGAGCTTGGTGCGAATATGGTTCCGGAAGAGGTTGAAATCGCCCGTTTAGCGGCTTGGTTTCAAGACTTGGGTTACCTGTTTGAATACCAACATCCCAATGCAAAAAGCGTGGATTTGGCTACGAAATTTCTCCGAAACCGAGGTATTCCTGCAAAGGATATTCGATCCATTATCCGCTGCATAAATGCAGCCAACGGGGCTTGGAAACCGGATACGCTGGCAGCAGAATTGCTTGTAGATGCCAATAATATTTATGCAGCAACAACAGATTTTGAGGATAAAAGTGCCTTGCTTCGATTGGAGCAGGAATTGTTGAATGAGCACAATTTTTCGGAAGAAGAATGGTTGGAGCGGGAAATCAGCCGTTTGCATCAAATTCGTTTTTATACACCGACGGTAAAGGCGCAGTACGATTCTGTATTGACAAATAATATCGTTCGATTGAAAAATAAGCGTCAGCGATTGAGTGCTGCATTACAAATCCAGGAGCAGGCTTTGGTTGTTCAAAACAAAACTGCTGAACAGGAAGAGGTGTTGCCTATTTTTTATCAAACGCGGTTTCAAAATCATTTTGCTTTGAGTGCGACAAATGATCGCCGGGCAACGATGTTGGTTTTTGCCAATACGATTATGATTGGAATTTTAGTGGTGATTTTGAATAATGGCGGAATCCATTCCTTCAAGCAACCCATTTTGTTATTGCCATTTATTATATGTTTGGTGACAACGATAACCTCATTAATAGTAGCAATTCTTTCTACTCGTCCAAAGGGGAAGGAAGATGCCACTGGTACAGATGTTTTGCAGCGTTTGTCGCTTGGTAGTTTTCAAAATATGTCAAAAGCAGATCATGCCACAGCTATGCATGCATTAGCAAAAGAACGGAAAAAATTATTTGAAAAAATGACCTCTGATTTGCATGAATTGGGGAAACAGTTGGAAAAACGCCACCAGTTATTACAGATGGCTTATAATATTTTCCTCGTCGGTTTAGGAACGACTCTTCTCGTATTTCTTCTGATTTATTTCTTTGGGATGGCGGGGTAAGATATAATATTTATATTAAAAAAACGGGACTGTGAAAAATTCACAATCCCGTTTTTTTATTACTCCACAGCTGCACCGTTTTCCTTCAAAGCCATTTTCGCCTGTTCCAACTCCGGATCAAAGGCTAGCGACTGCCGGAAGTCACTAATAGCCGCTTCTTTTTTGCCCTGTTTTTGCTGGATCAATCCTCGCAGTAAATATCCCTTAGCGAAGGTAGGTTCCATTTTAATGGCAATATTACTCATGTCATAGGCTTTGTCCAGCGTATCATTTTCAAAGTACAAAACAGCAGAATTGTAGTAAGCATTTACATTTTGAGGATCGATAGTGCTGATTTTTTTATATATTTCAATTGCTTTATCATCCTGGTATTTTTTTTGATAATACATTGCTTTGCTATACAACGCAGATACATCATTGGGCTTAATCCGCAGGGCATTGTTCAGATAATCCAGCGCAATAGGTTCTTCTTTGTGATAATAAATCAACCCTAATTCCATATAGGCATCATAGTAATCAGAGTCATTTTCTACACATTTTTGAAAGGCTTCAATCGCTTTTTTTCCCTTGCCCATTTCCTTTAAATTGCGTCCAAGCATGTAGAAGCCATCGGCATTATTTGGCGAGTGCAGGAATATTTTTTCGATGGTTTGCAGAGAAGGACCGTGCTGTTTTAAAATATATTGAAACTCTGAAAGTTTTAATAAAGTGGGAATTCGGGTGGGATGAATGGAGACTGCTTTCTCCATAGCTTTTAGTGCCTTGAAAGATTTGTAATAATCCAGATAAATGTCGGCTTGCAAATGGTAGTAGTCCGCATTGACCGAATCAATAGTTAAGGCCTTATTAATATCCGCAAGGGCTTCATCGAAGGCTTCCCCCTCGTAGTAAAGATTAGCTCGTTGAGCTAAGAGTTGGTGATTATTTGGATCTCCTTTGATTTTTTGATTCAGGTTATCCAAGGTGGCATTGCCTGTAGTGTTGTCAATGGGTTCTGTCGTAGAATTGGATTGACAACCCATTGTAATTAGTATTATAAAATAAAAAAACAATTGAATATTTTTCATTATCTCTGTCGTTCGTTTTTTTTCTCTTTAAAAAGAATTATATAAAAAATAATATGAATATGAAATCCATCTTGCAAAAATATGCAATTTTGCTGGTTTTCGTTTTACTGTTTGCCGGACTGCAAGCGCAATCCTGGGGGTGGGCAAAAGTTGTTGGGGATTTGGGTCAAGATAAAATGAATAAAATAGAACGGCAAGGGAATTTGATCTGGACAGCAGGGACATTTAGTGGAAGCCTTGATTTGGCGGATGAAATGCTGGTAAGTGCTGGTGGAGCAGATATTTTCTTGATGCAATCCGGGACAGATGGTCAATCTCTTTGGGCCAAAAGGATAGGGGGAGAACAAAATGAATCTGTAGCAGGGATAGTAGCCGGAGCGGAAGGAGTAACTGTGGCCGGAGAGTTTTGGCTAACCGCAGATCTGGATACCTTTACTTTGCAAACGACCTTGTCTTCCAGTGGACTTTTTTTGGCTGGATATAATTTAAATGGAGATGCAGAATGGGTGCAAAAAATTGAAAGTACAGGTATCAAATCCGGTGAAGCATTAGAAATTGATGACAATGGGAATTTATATTTTGCAGGTTATTTTGGAGGCATGCTTCAGGTCGGAGGGCAATCTCTGGTCGCTCAGGGAGAAATTGATTTTTTTATTATAAAATTTAATCCTGATGGTGATGTAATATGGTTGCGGCGAGGAGGAGCTTCAGGGAATGTCCGGGCAAAAGCTTTGAAAGCTTCCGTGGCAGAAAATGCCATTTATGTTGGAGGGAATTATGAGGGGAGTATTTCCTTTGCAGGAGATTCAGTTTATTCTTTGAGTTTTGACCAATATATATATTTATGCAAATACGATACGCTTGGAAATGAACAGTGGATTCGCTCTGCGGGGAATGTAGAGAACGATATTTGTGTCGGGTTAGATTTGGATTCGGATGGGGATGTTTACCTCGGAGGATATTTCAGTGGGGGACTGGATATGGGAGGAGGAATATTTTTGCAATCTAATAATTTAGAAGATGATATATTTATTTTAAAATATTCTAAAACGGGAAATCCGATTTATGGGAAAAGTTATGGAGGAGCTAATCTGCAAAAGACAAATTTTTTTTCCATTCAAGATCAGGAGATACTTTTTGGCGGCAGTTTTTTGTCTCAGCTTGAATTAGATAATTTTTCTTTTTCCAATATGAGTAGAACTAATGGATTTATAGCAGTCGCCAATTTAGAAGGAGAAATTCAATGGGTAGGATCAGTTGAAGGAACGGGAACCACGATCCTGAATGATGCTGTTGGAGGAGAAGATGATGCTCTTTTTGTTTGCGGACAGTTTGAAAGCACTACTCAGGCCGGAGATTTTGAGTTGACAGCATCGGGTATTTTTGATGGATTTCACGGACAAATTTTTCCACCTTTAGATGCTGATTACAGCCCGGAATTTTTACCACTTAAAGTTTTCCCAAACCCTGTTTCTTCTGGAGAAGAAATAATGATTTCGGAAAGGATTTTCCCAAATGCAGTGGTTATTAGAAATCTTATGGGACAGGAGGTCATTTCGCTTCCAAAGAATGAATTTAATAATATAATCCAGGTTCCGAACATTTCATCTGGTGTATATTTCCTTGAAATTATCACTAAAAAACAAACTTATGCAGCCAAAATTGTAGTTTTTTAAGTAAAGCCTTTATCTTTATTTCGCATTTCACAACAACTATTCTATTGTGACTTTCAGCCTGAATGAAAGTCAATAAATCACTCCTGTAAATTTATTACTAAACACAAATTTTTTTGATTATGAAACGATTAACACTTGGTTTACTTTTTTTATTTGTTGCTACTTTTGTCAGTGCGCAAATCTCCGAAGGAGCGGCTAACATGAGCAAGGGAAGCAACAACGCTCTTTCTGTTATGCTTGATGGCGAGCCAAAAGATATTGAAAAGGGCTGGACAAAATACATCAAAGATTACAAGGGCGACAAAACCAAAAAGGACAAAAAAACGGGAGAAATTTTCTCCGATAATATGGTATTAAAAGATATGAGTACTAATACCGTAGATGTTTATACGACGATTGTACCTAAGGACGGAGGGTCTCTGATGACGGTTTGGTTTGACCTTGGAGGAGCTTATTTATCCTCTTCCTCACACCCGGAACAGTACGCTGCTGCCGAGGCGATGCTCAAGGAATTTTCTCTGACCGCTTCCAAAAAAATGGTGGAAGATCAATTGAAGGAAGAAGAGAAAAAACTAAAAGACCTGAGAGGCGACTACAAGAAAATGGAAAAAGACATTGATGATTATACCAAAGAAATAGAGAAGTGTAAAAAGAAAATTGCCGAAGCTGAAAGCGGCATCGAAAAAACAGAAGGAGATAAAAAGACGAAGCAGGGAGAAATCGATGACCAGTCAAAAGTCGTAGATGAAATCAAGAGTAAGTTGAAGAAAATGGATTAATAATATTTTTATTATTTTAATTAAAAACCCGCTATGCTTTTTTGGTGTAGCGGGTTTTTTATAAAAATAATTTAA
>JAHDCK010000159.1 GCA_020629915.1 Saprospiraceae bacterium | reverse complement strand
GATTATTGTGGCCGGTTACTTAGTTGCTTAAAATTTATTCTCTATTCATGAATTTTTGGAAAACATTATATAAGGTATTAGAAAAAGGAGAAAAAGCCGTCCTTTTATATGTGATGGAAAGCACGGGTAGTAGTCCGGGGCGGCAGGGTTTTAAAATGCTGGTTTCGGAAAAGGGCGAGATGATTGGATCGATTGGTGGCGGCATCATGGAACACAAACTCATTGAGTTATCTAAAAGCTTGTTAGAAAAAGGACCTTTCAAACCTTTCCTCAAAAAACAAATCCATCGAGCAGATTTGCCTGAGAATAAATCGGGGATGATTTGCTCCGGCGAGCAAAGCATTGTTTTTTATTATATGGATAAAAAAATTTTGGGTCTGGTGTTGGAGTTGTCTGAATACCAAAAGACGATGTTGCACCTGACCGAGGGGGGCATTTTTTTTGATAATCAAAAAATGAACAAGCATTTTGATTTTAAAACAGAAGGAGATCAATGGCATTTTAGGGAAAGTATTGAATATAAAAATTATGCTTATGTTATAGGAGGTGGTCACGTCGGTTGTGCCGTTTGTAAAATGATGCGCCAGTTAAATTTTTGGGTGAAACAATACGACGACCGGGAAGACCTGAATACCATGATCCAAAATGAATATGCTAATGAAAAATATGTTATAAATTATAATGAAATTGATCAATATGTTTATGAAGGAGAAAATATATATGTTATTATTGTAACATTTGGTTATCGCTCGGATGAAATTTGCATTCGACAACTGCTTGGAAAATCCTTCAAATATTTTGGAGTCATGGGCAGCCAGGCGAAGATGGATAAATTACTCGCCAACTTAAAATCGGATGGGTTGCCACAATCAGATATTGATAAAATATATACGCCAATCGGTATTCCGATCCATAGTAAAACGCCGGAAGAAATTGCAGTCAGCATTGCTGCTCAGATTATTCAGGTGAAGAATGCGCCATAAAACCAACTACGCTTTTTCCTCCTCCGCTTTCACCTTCGCCAATACTTCCCGGCCTTCATACAAACCCATCAAAACTTTCTCCGGTGTAAAAGGTGCATCAAATTTTAATATATAATTTGGGTTAAATGCTTTCACCGCATTCTGAATCGCGAAGTAAGTGCCGATACCATACATCAACGGCGGTTCTCCAACGGCCTTGGATTTTCTTATCGCCAGCGGATGTCCTTCCGTTGCCAATGGCTTGATGGTAATCTCTCCCGGCACGGAATAGATGTCCGGGATTTTATAAGTAGAAAGTGCATTAGAAAGCAATCTTCCTTTTTTATTATATATAATTTCCTCCATCGTCATCCAGCCAATGCCTTGCACCAGACCGCCTTCTACCTGTCCATCGTCAATAGCTGTGTTCATGGATTTTCCAAAATCATGCACGAGCTTGACAGAATCTACCTCGTACAATCCCCGGAGACAATCCACCGTCACCGTCGTTATCGCCGTCCCGTAAACGTGGTAGGCGAAAGGATGTCCTTTTTCTTTCTGCTTGTCAAAGTGAATATTCGGCGTGGCATAATGGCCTTTTTCCGAAAGGGAAACCCGACTGAGGAAAGCCGTTTGGATCAATTTCTCCCAGGCGAGTTCAGTCGGTTGTCCGTTCACGCAAACTTTTTCTTCCCGGATTGAAATGGCTTCTTCCGCACAATTCATTTGCTTGGCCGCAACATATATTAGCCTTTCTAATATTTTTTCGCATGCTATTTCAAGGGCTTTCCCATTGAGATCCGCCGTTGCACTGGCCGCAGAAGGAGAGGTGTTGGCTACGCGAGTCGTGTTGGTCGTTTCTAGTTTTATTCTATTTGTATGTATATTAAAAATATGCGCTGCTACCTGCACCATCTTTGTGTTGAGCCCCTGACCCATCTCTACGCCACCGGTACTCACGCCGACACTTCCATCCTGATAAACATGCACCAAAGCCCTCGCGTGATTCATCGGCGTATTCGTAAAAGAAATACCAAAACAAACCGGCATGACGGCGATGCCTTTTTTAAGATGATTATTATTTATATTAAAATTATCAACTTCTTTTTGAATGGTTTTTATATTATAAGTAGAAATAGCATCTGTCCAGGTAGAACCCGCATTGCAATAATCCACGATTTGTCCGTAGGGAAATTCATCGCCATCCTTCAGTAAATTGGCAGCTTGAATATCCCTTGCCGGAATGCCCAACTCATTCGCTGCATGAGCAATCGCCGACTCGATAACGAACATTCCCTGGGGCCCGCCAAATCCCCGGAAGGCTGTATTGGGCGGCAAGTGTGTCTTGCAGGAATAAGCCGTGACCTGCACATTCGGAACGAAGTAAGCATTGGTCGCATGGAACAACGTCCGCTCCATTACAGCAGGAGAAAGGTCGGCTGCGGCTCCGGCATTTTGATGGAAGGTCGCTTCATAGGCGATGATTTTTAAATTTTTATCCAGCCCAATTTTATAATCCGAACGATAGGGATGCCGCTTACCCGTGATGCGCATATCATCCATCCTATGAACAGAATATTTTATAGGTTTTTGTAAAATTTGTGCAGCGAGTGCGCAAAGCACACCCCAAGCCGTCGCCTGATCTTCCTTGCCACCAAATCCTCCACCAAGGCGAGTAACATCCACTTCAATGCGATTCATATCCACGCCCAAAACACGGGCAGCAGTTTTTTGCACGGCGGTCGGCCCCTGTGTGGAAGATGAAATACGAATGCTTCCGTGCTCTGTCGGGTAAGCATAAGCCCCTTGTGTTTCGATGTAGAGATGCTCCTGTCCGTTAGAATCCGCTTCCCCTTCAAAAACATATTCGCAATTTTCCCAGGTGTTTTCCGGGTTGCCGATTTTAAAAGTCCTTGGAGGAAAAATCAGGCTGTCCTGTTTGCGAGCTTCTCTTGGATCGGTGATAACCGGCAATTCTTTATATTCGATTTTCACCAATGCTCTGGCTTGTCGGGCGATGTATTCTGACTCCGCAATGATCAAGGCAATAGGCATACCCCAAAAGTGAATGTCATTTTCTGCAAGGAGCGGTTCATCCGGGAAGATGCCGCCAATTTGATTTTCGCCTGGAATGTCTTGGTGCGTGATTATTCTAACCACACCTTCGAGGGCTTCTGCTTCGGAATAATCAATATGTGTAATTATTGCATGTGCTACGGGCGCATCGTACAGCAACGCATGTAGTGTTCCTTGACGCACGGGAATATCATCGAGATATATAGATTTTCCGCTAACATGATTTTTAGCATCTACGTTTTTCATATTAGTGCTTCGATTTTAAAAGTTTGGGGAAAGCATTCTGTAAAGTGAGCAAAAACGATTTGGCGCAGGGCGAGCCGTTTGTATTCTGCCGTTCCTCTCGCATCGCTGATGGGAGAAATTTCGGATTGGATAAAATCCAGAGCTTCTTGTATATTTTGTATATTTAAAATTTTACCTTGTAGAAAGTTGCAAGTGTTTTCAAGCAGCAGGGGGGTGGGGCCGACTCCTCCGGCGGAGATGTAAATTTCTGTTATAATATCATCTTTCAGGCGTAGAGACATCGCAGAATTAACCGTTGCAATATCCAAATAACGCCGCTTGCTTATTTTTTCAAAGTTAAAATGCGTATTAGCATCCGGGATTTTAAAATGAACAGATTCAATTATTTCGTAAGGTTTTTTATCTAATATTTTGTAGCCTTTATAAAAATCTTTTAGTAAAATGGTTCTTTTATTTGCTCCATCACTCAGCGTTATGCTTGCATTCAATCCAATAAAAAACGCCGTGAGATCTCCGATGGGGGAAGCGTTGACAAAATTCCCGGCGATGGTTCCCATGTTGCGGATGGGCGTAGAGGAAACGAGTTTTAAATGTTGCCACAAATTGGGGAAATGAGCATTTAATTCTTTTGAATATAATAAATCGGAGGCCGTTGCGCCTCCTTGTATAATTACTTCATTATCTTTAATATGAATGCCATTTAAATTTGTTTTGTCAAACAGAAAATCAATATCGGCATGGTGCATATCGTCGTGGCGTTGCACATAGAGATCTGTTCCTCCGCCGACCTTGGTGGATGTTCCGTTTTTGGAGATAGCGGGTAGGGGAATGATTTCCTTCAATCGCTCAGGAATTGTATTAAAATATATGGGAATAAAATTATTTTCAATAGCCCAGTTTACCGGATCTTTTAAGTCTTTTGCCTGGAGCTGATCTACAATAATTTGCGCTGCTCGTTCTATGGATTTGTAACCCGTACACCGACAAATATTTCCATCAATAGCACTAATCGCATTTTTAAAAGTTACTTCCTCCGAAGACATGGCAAACCCGGAAAGCGACACCACAAAACCCGGCGTACAAAATCCGCACTGCGTCCCGGATTCCTCGACCATCGCTGCTTGAACAGGCGTCATTTTCTCCATGTTCAGCCCTTCGATAGTAACGATGTGTTTGCCCTGCATATTGCCTAAGGGGGCAATGCAAGATGTCATTGTATTATATATCATTTTTTCATCTCGAAGCTGGCCGACGAGAACTGTGCAGGCTCCGCAGTCTCCTTCCCGGCATCCGATCTTCGTGCCTACGAGATGCTTATTATACCGAATGAAATCAAGGGTGGTCATACCCGGAGATTCATTGGTAGAGATGAGTTTATTATTGAGAATAAATTTAATCATATTTGAATCTTGTTAAATACTAATTGCTTTAGAGCACGTTTAAATTTTCATGATTGAGCGAAAGCCTTCAAATTTTATTCTGGAAGAGATGAGCGACCGAACCTGCAAGGTGAAAGTCTCTTTAGACTTTTAGGTAAGCGAACCACTTGTGGACGGGTTAGCTTGCAGCCGGATTGCCTGCATCCGACAAATCTTAGATCCCGACCTGACGTTGGGAAAATTGAACGAAGTCCAGGATAAAATTTGTGGCTTGTAGTCAATTAATGGAATTTTAAATATGCTCTTAATACTCAAACTCCATCCGCTGGCAAGGATAATTGAACAAGCATTTCTCCTTGATCAATCCCACAACTTTGGAAGACAAATAATTTTCCCAGCCTGCTTCATCCGCCCGTAACATTCTAAGTACTTCTTTTGAATATATATGTAAAATGTCTGGATTGTAATTCTCCAAATCGACAATTTGATCGCTATCCAGTAAATGTTTATATAAGAATTTTATGCCATTTGGAATCGGAAGGTTATGGGCGTTCATGAGTTCGGCACTTCCTTCCTGCATTGCGGGGTAAACATATAATTTAACATTTCGCATAAATAATTTCCCAAAAGCTGCCAGTAATTGCCCATCCAGATTTTGATAATATTTTTCATTGATCAGGTTGAGCAGTTCCCGCACGCCAACGACAAATCCATAAAATTTTACCTTATAATCAGAAAAATAATGTATTATCTTGCGGTGGTCGGTACAATTAGAAACCATCACCATATAACCCAAACTGTTGAGCAACTCGGCCCGATCCAGAAAATCCTGCTCGTTGAGTTTTCCATCACTCAACAAATTATCCATTGTAATTTCCGCTATTAGAAACGACTTACTTGGATCAACTTCCGCTTCGTTTTTAAATTGAGCAAAACCCGTTTTCATCATATCCATATTCACGAGGGTAGTCGGACGATAGGAACCTCTTACAACGAGTAGATTTTTTTTATATAAAAATTCTGAAGCATGTATATTCTTCCCTGAAGCGTCAAACATTGCTACATCACACAAGTTATTTTTTACCAGTAACAAACTCAATAAGCGATTATCCAGTTCCCGAAAGTCCGGCCCGGTCATTCGCATCATATCAATTTTTATACGCCCTTCCAGATTATCCTGCAAGCTCTGAATAAACGTATCCGGGTCTTTTGAATATTTGTAACATCCATATAATAAGTTGACGCCGAGGATACCAATAGCTTGTTGTTGGAGCGTATTATTTTGGTCTTTCAGTTTAACGTGAAGGACAATCTCATTGGGCGCACCGTCCGGGTCTAGCTGAAAACGACAACCCAGCCAGCCGTCGCCCTTGATCGTCCGGGTATAATTGATGGCGGCCACGGTGTCTGCAAAAACAAAAAAGCAAGTGTCCGGCCTGGACTGTTGCAAGCGATTATTCATCAAATCATATTCGTGATCCAGCATTTTATACAAGCGGGATTCGCAAACGTACCGCCCCGAACCTTCCACGCCATAAATCGCATCACTGTAAATTTTATCGTAGGCAGACATAGTTTTTGCAATCGTTCCTGCCGCTGCGCCCACCTGGAAAAAGTGTCGCGCTACCTCCTGCCCTGCACCAATCTCAGCAAAAGTGCCGTAGATTTTGTCATCCAAATTGATTTCCAGGGCTTTCTGTTCCGGTTCTAAAATTTGTCTCGCCATAATTGAAATTGTATGTTACAAAAATACGGAAAAAAAAGAAAGTGCCGGCAGTTTCAACCGCAGCTTCGTATTGGGCATTTTCCCCTTGAACGATTTACCCTAAAAGCCTTTGCTTTAGGTGGCCGTTAAGACTGCCAATACTGAAAAAATCGTACCTTAGTTTTATAAACTGCGAATCATGAAAAAGATTTTTCCATTCCTTTTCCTTTTTTTTATTTCATTAGAATTTACAATAGCGCAAAATGTTCAGTGGGCCAGCGAGGTCGTCAGTTTTTCCTCCCAGGAATACAAAAGCGATTTTTCTGCGCTCCAAGTACTAGGCGTCCCCAACTCGCTTAATGACGAACAGGTGAGTCGCTTTGCCTGGTCGCCAAAAAACAAAGGAGGGAGTAACGAATATATAAAAGTAAAATTCAAGCAAGCTATTCCGGTGAAGCAGATTTTGGTTTTTGAGAATTTTGCACCAGGGAGTATTTCGCGGATTGACCTGATAGAACCGAGTGGTAAAAGTCATAAAGTGTATGACAATAAAAACCAAAAACCTACTTTTGACAGGAGTAATATTTTTAAACATTATATAGATAAAACCTCTTATCGTGTAAATGGATTAAAATTATATTTAAAAACACAGGTCAGCGGCGGGCAATCCCAAATAGATGCTATCGCCATTTCGGATAGTGATGCTAAAATACGCCGGCAAATCAATTTAATAGAATACAAGTCAGAAATTGCTCCGGCAGAAAATCTCGGCCCTACGATTAATTCCCAATACCCGGAGCGATTACCGATCATTTCTCCGGATGGAAAAACCTTGTACTTTACCCGAAAATTACACCCGGAAAATATAGGGGGAGAAGGAAAAGATGATATATGGTTTTCCAAAATGCTTCCGGGCGGGCAATGGAGTCCGGCCAGAAATATCGGTACACCACTAAACGATGACGACCACAATTTTGTCGTGGCAGTTCATCCGGACAATAAACTAATATATTTAGCTAATGAATACAAGAGTAATGTCAAAGATGGTTTATCTACTTCAAAATTTCGAATGGGACTTTGGAGTAAACCCAAGGCTCGGAAAATTTCCAATCATTATAACGATAACGAATTTGTATCTTATCATATAAGTGTAAATGGGCAAGTGATGGTCATGGCCGTTCAGCGGGAAGATTCGTATGGCGATAGAGATTTATATGTTTCTTTTAAAGGGAATAACGGACAATGGTCGGAACCCAAAAATATGGGAACGGATGTGAATACGGCTACGATGGAAAGCAGCGTTTTCCTGGCGGCGGATGGAAAGACAATTTATTTTTCTTCGGCGGGCCATTGGGGATATGGTGCGCTGGATATGTATCGGAGTCGTCGTCTGGATAATACCTGGACGCGTTGGTCGAAGCCAGAAAATTTGGGTCCGTCGATCAACTCGGAGGGAATGGATTACAATTATACAATTCCGGCATCGGGAGATTATGCTTATTTTTCTTCGGATAGAAATTCTTACGGGATGTCTGATTTGTTTAGAATTCCTTTGCCTGAGGAGGCGCGCCCTGATCCGGTAATTTTGGTAAGTGGACAATTTATTGATGCGGAAACGGGCAAACCTATCAAGGCAACTTTGGTGTACGAGGATTTGGATTCTAAAGATAATTTGGAAGAACTGGAAGATGATAATTTTCAGGTAGTCGTTCCTTATGGATCGAATTATGGCGTACATGCCGAGGTGGATGGTTACTACGCTGTTGGGGAAAGTTTGGAATTATCAGATGAGGAACTGGAAGAGGAAGATTACGAAGGCGAGAAGCCAAAGAAAAATTCTACGTATAATAAAAAAAGAAATGATGCAGAGATTCAAAAATTAAAAGATAAATTAAATAAATTGAAATCTGATATTAAAAAATTAAATACAGAGAAAGATAATATTTCTAAAACAAAAAAACCGGCGACAACACCTAAGAAAACAACACCTAAAAAAAGTCGCTCAGATGATGAACTCATTGCACTTAAAGATAAATTAGACAAATATAAAAACAAGCAAAAATCTACAGCAAAACCCACCCGGGATAACCCGACGCCAAAACCAACAAAGCCTACGAAAAAGACAGAGCGACAGCAGAGCGAAATCGATAAGCTCCGGGATAAACTGAACCAACATAATAGTCCGAAATCAAAACCCGAACCAGAAAAAGAACCAGCCCCCGAAGAAGTTATCGGAACGGTAACAGATGAAGAAGTCGAAGAAATGCCACCCCCTGAACCCAAACCGGAAGCACCGGAGGATTGGGCTGAGGAAGAAGAACCCATGCCTGACCCGCTCGAACCCATTGAGGAAACGGAATTGGTGGAGCAGGTTTCCGAGGATTTGGAGCTGGAATTGGAAGAAGATTTGGAAGGGCTGCTGGAAGAAACGGACAAGGAAGAAGTCAAGGAGGAAGTGGTAGAAACCATAAAAAGAGATATACAAGAAATTGAAAAATTAGATAATGATGCGCTAACTGAACAAATCAAAAATGAGTTGGAAATTCGCTATAAAGAAAAAGCGCAGCAAGCACTGGAAGATAAACTCGCCGAGGAAATGAAAGCGACTAGTGAAGCCTTCACGCCGGAGGATAAGGATTATAAAGAAGTAAAAAAAGATATAATATTAGTTCCTATAAAAGTTGGGCAGATAATCCCGTTACACAATATTTTCTTTGAAGCGAATGAGGCAACGATTAAAGATGCTTCTTTCCCGGAGCTGCAACGCGCACTGGATTTCCTGGAAAAAAATGATAACCTCATCGTAGAAATCGGAGGGCATACGAATGGTGTTTGCAGTCATGATTTTGCTAAAGTGCTTTCCACAGGAAGAGCGAAGGAAGTGATGGATTATTTTACGGATAAAGGAATATCAAAAAATCGTATAAAATTTAGAGGTTATGGAAAGACGCAACCGATTGCGGATAATAAAACAACAGCGGGAAGAAAGAAAAACCAAAGAGTAGAAATGAAAATATTAGAGATTTTGAAATAAAAAAAGCCTGTTCAACGAACAGGCTCTTACAATTCTTCCTCATGGTTAGGAGGAGTCAATATAATGTTTAATCGTATAAGAAAATTATATCTTTTAAGCGGCATAATTATTTTGGCCATCTTCCATTCCTGCTTTTAGATTCATCAGGTAGGAGCAAGCTCTCGTTTTGGTGCCGGAAATAAACACACCGAGTTTTTTAGTAAAATCCATCCGTGCTTTTTCATCCAGTTTGTGATGAAGAAACAGGACTTGCTCTGCCAGGGTTCTTCCCTTGAGGAAAGGAATCAGGCAACAGGAAATTTCGCGGTATCCCATTGGACGGCCCATTTTCATTTCTTCGCTCAATACAGATTTGGTCAAATCATATACACCAACTTCCATATTGTTCATCTCCTGCAAAGATAAAGCATTTTTATGTATATTCAAATAAATCTTTTGTAACATCAGGGATACTTCTTTTTTGTCAGAAATATTCTGAGAAACCATATTAAAGATTTGTTTATGGAATTGCTTCCAGATTTTAGCGGCATTATATTTTTCTACATTCATATCTTATACGATTTTATATTTTAAAACAAATAATGTTTTAAAAATAATATTATTAAAATTCAAGGTTGTTGGAGGGTGAAACTTAGTGCGTAGTTAGTAAGAAGGTGGATTTCAATAAGTTTGTATTATTAATACGTAACAAAACCCAAA
>JAHDCK010000001.1 GCA_020629915.1 Saprospiraceae bacterium | reverse complement strand
CGTAGCAAAATTGGCATTATCACTACCTCCTCCGTCCTGGGCCTCAGCATTTACGTAATCACTCCCGGCTCCTCCGCGTCCTTCATTACTTTCCTGAAAGTTTCCTGCTGGTTCATCAAATCCATAATGGTATGTTACATCATGAATTATATTATTCCAATAAAATAAATTTGTAATGGCTCCATCCTGATAAGAAGAGGGAGGCTGTGTGGGATCAATTGGGAAATTAAAATCACTGGAAGCATCAACAGCCCTGGCATTATTTCCACCCGTTGGGCCATTGGAGTTATTTGTATCTTCATAGGCATCCACATTATTTCCCCTTGTTGCCGTGTTATAAGTATTAGAACCATCATCATGCCACCCTAGTGAAACGGCATTTGCATTACAAATATCTGCATCTGTCCAGGGGCTGTTGACAACGGCGCTGGCTCCGTGATTTGGAGATTCAATGGGCATTGGATAAACGTGGTAATCAAATGCAGCAACTGAATGTTGACTCGCTACAGCTTCCTTATAATTTGCAAAAATATTTTGGCCATTATGCGCTGGATTTGTACAGGCGGCATGATCAAATTTGCAGTAAACTGTCCAGTTATTTTTACTTAGATACTCTCCCGAAGCCGCATCGATTTTCACATTCCACCAATCTGAATCCACAGTTGATTCAATATTAACATTCCAGGCCAGCCTTAACTGCCCGTCATGAGTCATCCAAACTAAATCACCTGGAATGTTATTTCTTGAAATACCTGCACCAGAAAAAACGGTTTGGACTTCTTTGCCAGCCCGATATTCCTTGGTCAATACTTTGAGATTGGAACTTATGGTATAACCAAGATGGGCTGCTGCGAGACTCACAGCTTGCAGCGAAGTTATCTGTGGTTGACTATTATTGGTTTGTAGGGAGAGGTTGGTTTTAAATGTTGTATTGGCATGACGAACCTGATCGCCTTCTAAAACCAGATTATAAATAGCATTCCAAACATCGACTCCCTGATAACGCTGTTGAAAATAGATGTAGGAAAACCCATTTTGAGGTGAAATGTAGGCATCTTTTACTGCTATTTCAGCGACATCCTCACTTGTAAGATTTTTACTTTTTTTGTCATTTTTAACAAATTCAGTGGCAGCATCAATATTTTGAGCTGTCAAAGAATGGCAAGCAAAGAGAAAGAATAAGATAAAAAAGGATAAGGTTTTTGTGTAATAGTTAGCGTCCATCATTTCAATTTTTGGTTTAGGAATAAAGACCTAATATAGCAAAATCATTAGATTTTCTTGCTACATTATTGTAAAAGTTACGCTAACTATTTCTACTTCCTATATATAAGGTTTTAACTTTAAAATGCTTGCCTTGTTTAACAAACAAGTCCTGCTTGATTTCACTTCAAGCCAAAAATCAGAACGCATTTTATAATATTATAATTTTTGTAAAACTAATTTTTTAGTAAAGTTGCGACCAACAGAAGGATTTATATTAATAAAATACATTCCTCCCGGCAAATCTTTTAAATCAAATTCAAATTTATTTGATTGTTCTATATTTAAATTAAAGGTTTCAACTAATTCTCCCTTCATATTAATAATTTGTATGCGGGTATTTCCTAAAGGTTCCAATGCTTCTAATATGAAAAAATCCGCTGTAGGATTGGGATAAATATCTACTTTCCCTTCATTGATTATCATAGCAGATGCCACCGGAGACCAACTGAACGTTCTATCATAATCAATTTGTTTAAATTTATAAAAATAACGTGTATTAGAAGCTACTCCCCGATCCTCGTAATGATACGTTTGTAGTTCCGTTCCATTCCCCTGTGTCGGAATCCAGGCAATAGGCTCAAATTCTTCTCCCTCCGAACTTCGATACAATTCAAACCCGGTATTTTCCGTTTCCGAAATAGTCGTCCATTCTACATCAATTGATCTCGAAAGTGGGGTGGCTTTTATTTCTAATAATTCAACCGGCGTGATGACACTTAACTGAGTACAAACCGCATCTTCCCCTTGAATCGAATTATAGGTACTATAACCCGTATTTGCAATTCCACTAATATTTGAAATTTTAATATCATCAATAAACCACCCTACAACCGGCCCTGTTGCCGTCGTATTATCATCCGAACCAAAAGCAAAACGAAGCGTCACAGTCTCCCCTGAAAAAGCTGAAAGGTCGGCGGTCGTCTGAACATAAGAATTGCTAAAACCTGTGTAGGCAGCTCGCCCAGCAATATCATTATTGGAGTTCCCGGCAATGGCCGAATTGTATCCGTTGCTGGTAAAATAAGGCTCCATGTCAATCCAGGAAGCTCCGGCATCCGTTGAAATTTCTACGACACCGCCGTCCCAGGTCGATTCCAAATTATAAAAGTGCATAAATTCTAAAGTCGGACACCCCGTCAAACTTACCGGATTGGTCAAAGTCATCGTGGTAAAAACTTTAGTAGATGAATTAGGCATGGCCCAGGAGGTAGATGGGGAATTCGGGAAAAAATTAGTCATCACCCATCGATCTGCTCCGGAAGAAGGGTTTGCTGTCCACAAAGCACCTCCTTCTACATCATCATCTACGGGGTACGTTGGCGCGGAATAAGTTCCGATATTTGCCGTGGCCTGGAAGGTATAAGTAACCGTACTGGTGTTAATCCCCAGAGAGGCAACAGAAGGGAAACTCAGGGTTCTTGTCCCGGAGTCGTAGGTTCCACCATGACTGGCAGAGCCACTGACATAAGTCAATTCGGTGGGAAGCACATCAGATACAACAACATTATTTATATTAGAACAATTTTTGTTTTTTGCTATGATAGAATAGGTAATCACATCACCTTCCTCTACGATGGTTTTATCCGCCGTTTTTATCACCTGCATGGGTTCGGTTGCTGGCAGATCAAAAGCCGCTACCTGATCCGTACGGTCGCTCGACAATCCCTGATCGGCACTATACCCTACCCCGCGATTGGCAAAAGCATCCCAAATTATACAACTGTATTCTCCATTGTACAATAATTCATCCGCAGCTAAAATTGCATCTCGCCCATCTACAAATCCGGGGCTGCAAGGTTGTAATTTTAAGGCTTCAACTACAAGTTGCAAGGCAATATTATTTCCACCCGTTCCACAATAAATATTGGGATCGACACCTTCCTGAGCGATAATGGCCCAGGTCATATCCCAAAGCATCGTCCCCCACAAAAAGCCTACGCCATGCGGCTCAGTAAACCCCAAATTAGATAAATCCGCATACGTTGTTGGGTTGATTCCCATATCTGTGGTATAAGGATACGGACGAATCCCACCTCCATATAAAATTTCACCGATTACGTAAGTGCCAATGCCTCGAATATCAGTGGCTGAAGCCGTATTCCAATCCGTCGTCAGCATCAGACCAAAATAATCACTCCAACCCTCTCCCATCTGCTCGGCATTATACAAACAACTCGCTGCGGAAGGTCCTCCCGTCAATCGCATGGAAATCCCATGACCATACTCATGGACAATGATCCCATTATCCAAATCAGAATCCGTCATGGCAAAATAACCATCCATTGTAACATTGACACCAGTTAAATTGGCCTTTATCAAATTACAATCGGTTTGATTGATCATTATCGCTGGAATCGTTATCGTATTATCATCGCCTGACATATATACCGGAAACCCAGGAACATTATTACAAACCAAAACGGCAATGGCTCCGGCATTTTGGGCATTCTTTACTTTTTCTGTAAAAGGACAAGTTCCTCTGTCAATGACTGCAATATTTCCATTAATTGCAGCGGCATTTGAAATAGGGTTCAGAGTACACGCCTCACTCGTTCCACCCGAATTGTCAATGGCCAGAACCAAATCTCCAGTAACCGGGCCGAGGTTGGCGAGTTTATTATTAATACTAAAATTTGATTCCAAGGCTCCATATCCTCCGGCAATTCCCGTCGGACTATTCACCAAAAAATTGGTTTGAGCAACCGCAGACCACAAATACATCTGCATCTGTCCGGGAAAGCCATCCGGCGGAGCAGAAAAATTCGCATTGTCCGTTCCACTTCCATCCTGCGCCTCTGCTAAAACCAAATCTCCGCCAAGTCCACCTCTTCCCATATTGTTTTGCTGAAAATTTCCCGCAGGTTCATCAAAGCCATAATGATAGAATACATCGTGAACGATATTCGTCCAGTAAAATAAATTGGTAATCGCCGCATCCAAATAGGTAGAACCCATTGCGCCCGGATCAAGGGGAAAATCAAACTCGCCTGACGCATCCTGAGCACGGGCAGCATTTCCACCCGTTGGCGTATTAGTGGCATCTGTATCCTCGTAAGTATCCGTGTTATTTCCTCTTGTTACGGTATTATAGGTAGAACTTCCATCATTATGCCATCCCAGGGTTACGGCATTGGCTTCACAGATATCCGGGTCAGTCCAGGGACTATTCACAATGGTTCGAGGCCCCTGATTGATGTTTTCCAGTGGCATTGCAATTACCTTATAATCAAACCAGGCAGCTCCTGTTTTTTCGGAATTGGTCGTTTCTTTTTTTATTGTATTAGAATGATGATGCGACTGGTTACATTCCGAATGTCCGAATTTGCAATGCAGTGTCCAGTTATTTTTTTCTAAAAAAGCACCATTGCTGGCATCGATCCGCACATTCCACCAATCCGTTCGGTTGCGGGGTTTTAAATTGACATTCCAGGCCAAGCGTACTTCACCGGAAGCCATAGGGAACCAAATCAATTCCACTTCAATGTTTCGGGAACTAACCCCTCCTTCGGAATAAATGGCTTTGACTGTTTTTCCATTTCTTTGTTGTTGATCCAGCAGATTGTAAATCCCGGGAGGTAGTCCCAGGTTTTGAGTGGTAGAATGAATGGCTGATAGCGGAGTGACTAGCGGCTGTTCGATATTGGCCTTTTCAGGTAATTTTTTTTGAAAACTATGGGTTGAATGAACCACTTGTTCCTCCTTCATTACAATATTAAAAATGCCATTCCAGACATCTATGCCTTTATATTGTTGTTGAAAATATAAATAATGGTATCCTGTTTTATCTGAGAAATAGGTATCTCTCAAATCAAGCTCTTCTGTATCTGCTACATCGAAAGCCAGTTTTTGGCTGGATTTACGGATAAACTGCTCGGCTGCAGGTTGATTTTGGCTGACTGCGGTCGTTCCAAAAAGCAGGAATATCAAAAGTAGCCAAAAGGTTTGGTTTGGGTGTTGGGTAGATTTCTTCATGGCATTGTAAATTGTTCTACCACAATTGTTTAAAAACTATACCAAAAACCAATAAAAAAGGGTAGTCATCGTGATGACTACCCTTTTTTTCATTTTGTCGTTATATTTTATCCCATATTGGTTTCATCCAAATAGTAAATTTTATCAGAATCGATCATCCCCTGCGTACCGTCCAAATTCCATTCGTTAATTTGCTCCCGGCGATCTTTCCAGGAATCTCCTTCCTGCATAAAAGCGATAATCGCCCAAATCAACAACCCGGTTGGTAAAAGAACACTCATAGCTAATCCCTTTACCTCATACCGCATGTGCATGAATTCACCTATGATAAAATAGGCTTTGTACAAACTCAAGGCAATCATAGCAATATACATCAGCCACCAGGGCAAGTGAAATCCCGGAATGATATATCCTTTCCCCACAAGGGCGATGGCTACTTCTATTATGGTTACAATTCCAAGGAGAATCAAACCCCTGAAAACAGCCTTTTTAGCATCTTCGTAACTTAAATTTCCCATTTTATATAGACAATTTTAATATTTTTACAATAAATAAAACACAAGAAATACAAACACCCAAACTAAATCTACAAAGTGCCAGTAAAGTCCAATCTTCTCTACCATTTCGTATCCGTTTCGGCGTTCTACATACAATCCGCTCATTACATTTAACATGATAATCAACAGGAAGACTACCCCGGACAATACGTGAAACCCGTGGAATCCGGTTATGAAAAAGAACAAGGCTCCAAATGCTTTTGGTCCGAATTGCTCCTTGCGAATTTTACCATCCTCGGTTTTATAAGCACTCGTTTCGTAATGATGCGTATTATGATCGTAGGTAACCAAAAATGAATCTTCCGGTTTGAATTTGGTTCCGGTCAGATCATGACCGTGGTGATCCTTTTTAGTATAAAATCGATTTTCTTCGAGATCAGATGTATTAGGAGGGAGATAATAGGTTGCTCCATCCTTTTTTGTTTCTACAAATCCGGCTCCTTTTAGCTCGTCAGCAGTCATGTAAGTCCCACTATCGATATGCGTGCCGAACGGGTCTTTGGTAATCGTCATTCCCTCTGTATAAATCAGATTCGTCCACTCCCATGCCTGACACCCAAGGAAAGCAGCCCCGCCGAGTATCGTCAGAAACATCCAGAATACAACTCCGTTTTTATTTTCGCGGTGACCTTCCTGCACTGCACGTACCATCGTGACTGAACTAAAGATCAGGACGAACGTCATGAAGGTTACAAATATTAAAGGAAGAGGGATACCCAGCCCCAGATTATTAAATGGAGCCGTAGAAAATACGGCATCTGGCACTGGCCAGGTCACTGAGCTAAAGCGCAAGGCACCGTAAGCAATCAGGAATCCGGCAAAAGTAAAGGCATCCGAGAGCAGGAAATACCACATCATTAGTTTTCCATAACTGGCCTTAAAAGGACGTTCCCCGCCCGACCAGGCTCCCTGATCGACAGTATTATCTATATACTGCACATCTTCTTCTATGGTAGAATGGTTCGCCATCTGTAAAATTTACTTATAAGATTTTTATAAAATCTATTGTTGAATTATAAAAAATATCAATAAATACAACCACACTAGTCCGACAAAGTGCCAATAGTGCGCTGTTAATTCAAATCTCAAAATACGCCCAGGTGAAGGAACATGGGGCAATGAAAATGCGTGAACTAAAGCCACCGTCATTGCTCCTATTCCACCCAAAATATGAGCCGCGTGAATACCGGAAATAACATATATAAAATCACCGGATGGATTCAGCGTAAAATTAACGCCCATATCTGTCATGGCCTGCCAACCCAAATATTGTAATACAAGGAAAGCCAAACCCAGAACATAGGTCGCAACGAGAAAGGTACGATACATACTCGTATTTCTCTTTTTAAAATTTATAAAACTCGCATGCAGTGTAATACTACTCAAAAGGATTACGACTGTACTAGAGTAAAACAAATTGGGGAGTGGAAATTCCAACCAGTTTCCGGCTGACTGCCGGACGATGTAAGCACTCGTCAATGCCACAAACATCATAATGATGCTCGCAAAGGCACTGTAAAGTGCGAACTTCTGAGGGTGGATTTTGTAATTTTTTTCATCCAAGGCCCAATTCATATTCTATTAATTATAAATTTTTATAAAATATCAAATAAAAATGCAAATAACACAATAGGCAAATAAAGGAACGAACTAAACATCAATCCCAAAGCTGCTTTTTTGTCACATTTTTTATATAAATTAAAAGCATAATACGAAAATCCCAGACCTGCCAACACGACCACAACCATTGAAATGGTTCCCGTAATCCCCAACATCCAGGGCATCATTCCCACAGGAAGCAATAACAATGCGTAGAACAAACTTTGCAGGGCAGTATTTTTATTCCGTCCATCTCGTTCCTGCCCTCCGGGCAGCAGGTAAAAACCCGCATTGGCATAATCGTCATAACTCACCCAACCGATAGCCCAGAAATGTGGAAACTGCCACAAAAACTGAATGCCAAACAATACAATGGCCAGGGGCGTGAAATAACCTGTTGCTGCTACGGAACCTATCAGCATCGGCAAAGCTCCTGGAATCGCACCAATCAAAACAGCCGTGGGTGAAATGCGTTTCATCGGCGTGTAAATAAACGCGTACAAAATCAAGGAAACCATCCCTAATAATCCGGTCAATGGATTAAAAAAGGATAATAGCGCCGTTCCAATCATGCTGGAAAATCCTGCAAATAAAACCGCTTCAGAAACGGACATTCTACCCGTTGCCAATGGACGGTTAGCAGTCCGATTCATATTCTTGTCATACTCTCTTTCGAGTACCTGATTCAGAGCATTAGCTGCGGCTGTGATTAAAAATCCTCCTGAACAAAGGATAACCAAACCTGCCCAGTTGATGACTCCAAGTGTTATGATATAACTGCATCCGGCGGTAAAAATGACTAACATTGTTAGTCTAAATTTGACCAGCATCTCGTAGTCAGCAATTTTTTGCCTCAGTCCCGCGAAAATATCCGTGCCGGATGTTTTTGTATTCATTTTATTTTATTGTATAACAAACTATTGTTTGTGTATCGCTTAAAGGTTAATGCCCTTCGTCTTTTTCTCCTTCTGCCAATGGTGTTGTTTGAGGAATAAACTCCTTACCATCTTTCCCGTAATCATACGCCCATCGGTGAATGTGCGGAATGGCTCCGGGCCAGTTCCCGTGGCCTGCATGGATTGGTGTTGTCCACTCCAACGTAGTTGCACCATAAGGGTTTCTGGTTTTTTGCTCTCTTCCAAAGAACATGCTATAGAAGAAATTGACAACCAATAATAATTGCGCTCCGAAAACAACAATTGCAGCAACTGTAATAAACTGGTTCATGGCTTCGAAGTGAGCAAAGGCATCAAAGGTGGTAAAAGAGTAATATCTTCTAGGAACTCCTGCCATACCGAGATAGTGCATCGGCCAGAAAATCAGGTAAGCTCCTGCAAAAGTTATCCAGAAGTGAATTTTACCTAAAGTATCATTCATGAAGCGACCAAACATCTTTGGATACCAGTGATATACCCCAGCAAACATTCCAAAGAAAGCGGCAATACCCATTACAATATGGAAGTGAGCAACCACAAAGTAAGTATCGTGCAACTGGATATCAATCGCTGAGTTACCCAGGAAAATCCCGGTCAATCCTCCGGAAATAAACATGGAAACAAATCCAATCGCAAATAAACTCGCCGCATTGAATCGAATATTTCCACCCCACATTGTCGTAATCCAGTTAAACACTTTTACTGCTGATGGAACGGCAATAATCAAAGTGAAAATCACGAAGAAGTTGGAAATAAATGGATTTACTCCAGACATAAACATGTGGTGTGCCCACACGATAAAGGATAAAAATCCAATTGCAAGGATAGAATAAACCATCGCTCGGTAACCAAAGATGGGTTTTCTACAATGTACCGCTAATACTTCCGATACCAATCCCATCGCTGGTAGAATAATAATATACACCTCCGGGTGTCCAAGGAACCAGAAAAGGTGTTGATATAAAATTGGAGAACCTCCCACCTGATCGAGGGCTTGTCCACCAACAAAAATTTCACTTAAATAAAAGCTCGTTCCCAATCCTCTGTCAAACATGATGAGGAAAAAGGCTGATGCCAATACCGGGAAAGACAGAAGCCCAAGTATAGCAGTTACAAAGAAAGCCCAAATCGTCAAAGGCATTCTCCACATATTCATTCCCTTTGTTCTCAGGTTCAATACAGTTGTAATATAATTGATACCTCCAAGGAGAACAGACACCACAAAAAGCACCAAACTCACTGTCCATAAGGTCATCCCCGCACCAGAACCGGAACTAGCCTGTGGCAGAGCACTCAAGGGCGGATAAGCTGTCCATCCCCCAGAGAAAGGCCCGGTACTCAGGAATAGTGATGCAAACATGACTAAACCTGCAAGGAAAAAGAACCAGTAAGACAGCATGTTGAGGAATGGCGAAGCCATATCTCGTGCTCCTAACTGTAAAGGAATTAGAAGGTTACTAAAGGTACCGGAAAGCCCGGCAGTCAATACAAAAAATACCAGAATGGTTCCGTGCATGGTAACCAGAGCATAATAAAACTCCGGATCGAGGGTACCAATTCCAGTAGCAGGATCGACTACAATCCATCCGCGAAGGATAGGTTGCAACCAAGCCATATCAGACTCTGGGAATCCTAATTGTAAACGGAAAACCAAAGACATCAATCCCCCAATGATAGCCCAGAACATTCCCGTAATGAGGAATTGTTTGGCGATCATCTTGTGATCCATGCTGAAAATGTACGTAGTGATAAAACCCGACTGATATTTATCACCGTGATGCTCATCGTGAAAGTCATCGTGATGACCATGATCGTGTACCGAATGTTCCTCGTGGGTTACATCAATATTAGCCATATTACTTTTTTTTATAACGATTCACTCTAAAATAAGAGAAAATATATTTGTTATTGTTATTTCTTAATTATTATTGTTTTCTGCTTCTTTAGCTGCTTTTTCAGCAGCTTTTCTAGCCTTCCTGTCTGCTCTGTTTTCTTTTATATCTTCAACCTTATCTTTTCCTTTTTCAATTATGCGCTTTAACAAGCCTTTCTTTTTGGCTTCCTCCTCCGTCATGCCTTCGGGAATTTCAACGGTCGTTCCACCACCTGAGGTAGCTCCGCCTACTTGAGTTCCAATGGTTGTCACTGTTCCTCCGGCAGCTCCGGTTGTAACCGTTGTTGTTCCGGTTGTTCCCATTCCTCCGACAGAAGTAGTTGCTCCTGCTGCCGCTGCTTTTTGAGCCGCTTCTCTTGCTTTGCGGGCTTCTTCTGCAGCTTTTTCAGCTTCCATTTTCTTCAAATTAGCTTCTTTATTAGGATCAGCATCTGTTCCCATAATGTTTTGAGCGAAGTAGGATTTTTGCTCTGCCAACCACTCTTCATATTCTTCTTCAGAAACAATTTCTACAATTCTTCTCATACTGTAGTGTCCCTTTCCACAAAGCTCTGCGCAGGCCAATTCATATTCAAATGTTTCCCAGCGTCTTGGCCCTTCCGGATTAGCCGGATCTGCTGGTTCCTGATACTCAGGATAATTTTTTAATCTGTTTCTGTATTCTTTCGTGGTTACCGTTGGTGTAAAAACAAAATAAGTAGGCATTCCTGGAACAGCATCCATTTTTACCCGAAAGTGAGGTAAATAAAAGTTGTGTAACACATCTCGTGCTAAAATTCTCACCCGCACTTTTTTACCGACAGGAAGTACAATTTTATCTGGTTGAAAATCATCGTAGTTTTTAGGGTCATTCCAATCCTGTCCGATAGGATTATTTGCTAAATCGATCAACTGATAATTCCTTGATCCCAGTTTGTGATCTGCTCCTGGATAACGCAATTGCCAGGCAAACTGGTAGCCCATCGCTTCGATTTCGATATAATCTTTTCCGGGAACTTCTGTTGGTCCTACATCAGCAGTAGCCTCATTCCAGGCATCCAATCCTTTTATTACAAGGAAAGTCATAACGATTGCAGGAATAACTGTCCAAATTAACTCCAACTGACTACTGTGTGCAAAGAACTTCGCTTTTTGCCCCACTTTACCTCTATATTTCCAGGCAAACCAGAATAACGCAATATGCGTAACGATGAAAACTATTCCGGTAAAAAACAAAGTGACATCAAAAATAGAATCCAACACACCACCGTGAACAGAGGCTGCGCTGTGGGGCCCATAACCCAACATAGAATCCTTATAGTATAATGCCGACCAAACACATGCTCCCAAAAAGAGAGGCATAAATATCAACATTCCAAATCCATTGGCATTATTTGCCGCAGTTTGTGTGCGCTCCTCTCCGCGAATATTTCTCGCTAAATCCGTCACCCGTCCAATTTGGATGAAGATAATGTAGATTAGAATCGCAATTAATAATATTATAAACAGTGTCATTGAACAGTATTTTTAATAATATATTATTACTTATTATTACTTTATAATTCTAAAAAAATTACTATACGTGATGATGGGTACTTTCATCATGATAGGTATCATTTACAGGAATTAATGAGGCTCTGCTTAATGCTGTAAATACAACATAAAGGAACAGACCTAAAAATCCGAGAAACATTCCTATCTCAATAAATCCTGGCAAATGGTATCCCATTTCAAATCCTCCTGCACCGTGATCTCCATGACCACCACCATGATGACCATCATCATGTCCATGAGCTGCATGCTCACCGTGTCCATGATCGTGACCTTTATCTTTTCCATGTGCATCGTGCGCACCATGATCGTGACCGTGTGCATCTTTTCCTTCATGGTCATGTCCATCTCCTGCATGGTGATGCCCGTCTCCATGGTCGTGGTTATGAGCCTTTCCATCGCCGTGATCGTGATCGTGGTTGTGTGTTTTTCCATCCTTGTGATCATGTCCATGATCATTTTGGACTAAAACAGGTTCACCATCTTTTTGATACTTAGAAACGTTGACTGGTTTTCCATCCAAATCAATAATGCTTCCATGTCCGTCTCCATGATCATGAGAATGATGATGTAACCCTTCATATACACCTGGTTTAATCATCTGGAAAAAATCTATCCAGTGACCAAAAATCAAGAGTACTGCCATGAAGGTCATTATACCGTACATTCTTTTGGTAGAATTCGCGACCAGAATTAAGAAAGGTAAGGCAAAATTCATAATTAAGTTTCCGTAAAATAAAACCGGAAACTGTCGGGTTCTGGTATGGAAATAAATGGTCTCCTCTCCCACATTCGCATACCAAATCAACATGAATTGAGAGAACCATAAGTACGTCCAAAACACACTAAACCCAAATAAATATTTTCCAAGGTCATGTAAGTGTTCATCAGATACTTGCTGCAAATGACCTAGTGATTTTAAGTATATTATAAATAAAATAGTAAATGCAACCGCAGTCACCAACCAACTAGCTGATGTGTACCAGAAAAACATGGTACTGTACCAGTGGGAATCAATGGACATAATCAACCAAAGGATAACAAAAGGACTCAGGAATCCACCAACGGGCAAAAAGATAGCTGCCCAAACTTTACTGCTTCTCCAATAGGAGGAACCTTCGTGTTTTCCAACACCATGATCATCCTTATCTTCAGAAACTGAAAGGCTTCGGAATTTAAAAGCAAAGAAAGTCCACAGACCAATAATTCCTAAAGTCCCTACAGTGTACATTATTGGGTTTAATAACTTAGATTTTCCGTCTATGATTGAATCGTAATTAGCAGAATTTGGATCAGTAATTCCATCTGCAGCCCAGTGATACAGGTGATGAGAACCTGTCCACAATCCTGCAACTATAATTAGCACCAAAAGCAACCCTATCGGAAGGAACATACTGAATGCTTCCAGAATGCGCTTGAAGTTGGTATGCCAACCGGAGTAAGCTGAAATTTTACAGGCAATCAGAAATGTAGAAATGAAAGCAATTCCCATAAAGAATGCCGTGTTATGTAAAATATTAGACCAAACTCTGGCCTGATGTGTCCCTTCAGGAGAAGTAAACACTCCAAACAATAAGGCCAATAATCCAATCGCCATTAATGCGAAGGTTAATGTTCTTTGGCTTCCTGTAAAAGTGAAATTATTATTCATCTTTTTTGTATATCTTTATTTTATTGACCTAAAATGGTAAATTCTGTTCTTCTGTTTTGTGCACGACCCGCATCTGTCTCATTTGGAGCAACGGGCTTAGCTTCGCCATATCCTTTTGCGCGAAGACGATTGCTGCTGATACCTTTTCCTACGAGGTAATTTCTAACGGTTCTTGCCCGGTTTTTAGATAAAGTCAGATTGTCATTTGGGTGACCGACATTATCTGTATGCCCTGCTACTTCGATTGTTAAATCCTTGTTTTCGGCCAGAGCAAAAGCCAGTTTATTCAACTCTCTTTGAGAATCCACTCTCAAATCTGAACGCCCTGTTTCAAAGAAAACATTTTTAAGGGCCAGAGTCTGACCTACTCCTGCTCTTCTTCCAACAACTGTTCGGATTTGATTTAAAAATTCATCATTCTCAAGATTTACACCAGCCAGATCATTTTGTAAACGCTCTACCGCAGAAACAGCTTTGTATTCACGCTTGTCTGCTTTGGCCTGCATTGAACGGATATAATGAATCACCTGCCATCTTTCTTCATAGGAGAGTTTATCGGAATAACCTCCCATCACACCTTTTCCGTGCATGATCGTATGGTAATAACTTCCATTTGTTTTAGCTTTGATATCTTCCTGCAGGAAATTAGCTGGTGCAGCAGGGTAAGCTCCACTTTCGTAGATTGAGCCATTCCCCTCACCTTTTTTACCGTGACAAATACCACAGTTTATATCATATAATTCTTTTCCTGTTTTCAATCCTTTTTCCGTGATCGGGTATGGATTGGCAACAATCTCCGCTGCTGCTCTTTCGCGCTCTGCATCAGAGTTCCCATAGTAGAATGGAACACTTCCATTCACAGGAATCTTTAGTGCATTGGGTGTAATGGTTCCATCTAGTAAAGACATCGCTTTTGCTTTGTCCTCTGGATTTTTGGCATTTACTACACCGGCATAACCGCGAGGCATGGTACCTGTGACTGGAAGACGAGGTCCCGCATATTTGCGATATTCCTCTTCGCTACCAAAAGTATTATAAAAATAATAATCGTAGTAATTGGCTTCGTAGGCGGTACCGTGGGCCATATCCGGCATAAATTCATACCCCGGAAATTCTCCGCCAGGTTGTCCACATCCTGAAAGAAGGAACAAACCAAGTACCGCAGCCAATAAAGTGTGTTGAGTGAATTTTTTCATTTTATATAATATATCAACAACTAATTTCTTAAATCGATTTCAAATGTACTTCAGCTATGTGTCGAGTCCCGTTCAGGAAATCTCGGTATTTATCCAGTTCGGAATCAGACAATCCGTTAGCATCGAATGCCAGACAAAATTTATCATCTGTAATTCGATCATCTAAAACGGGATTCGTTACACCAGGGCCAAGACCGCAAACGGTGTAAAATACCACTACCATTCCAATGGATGCAAATAGTACCGTCAACTCAAAAGTAATCGGTATAAATGCAGGAACAGACCAATAGGGTTTTCCCCCAAAGATGATAGGCCAGTCTCTTGTAAAAATCCAGGTCATCCCCAGGAATGCTGTCAGCGTTCCCATCATACCGAAAACAAATCCGGCAATGTGCAACCGGGATTCCGACAACCCCAACTTGGGATCTAAACCGTGAACCGGGAAGGGGGTGTACACATTCCAAATGTCAAGTCCTGCCTCATTTGCCTTGTCCACTGCGGCCATGAGGTGTTCCTCGTCATTGTACAATCCAAAAATGATGTCTTTTGCCATTTTACTGGTTTATTATTTTATTATAATAAAATTCCTAATTCTAGGATTATTTACCTCCGTCTAATTCATCCTGCCATTTTTTCAGCTCATCCCATAGACCATCTGCAGCCATTTCTGCTTGCTTTGGCCAGGTACCCGGATCATGTATGCGGTATCTTGGGCCTGCTTTATCCAAAACTTCTTTGATGAATTCTACTTTAGTATTAGCTAATTGTCTCCAGGTATAAATTCCGGCATCGTTCAAAAGGCCTTCAATTTTTGGCCCGATGCCCTCTACTTTTTTCAAATCGTCTTTGGCAGAAGGCGGAGCTACGACAACTTCTTCTGTCTCGGTTTGAGTATCTGTTTCTGCACTCACTCCAGATGAAGAACTGTAAGTAGTATCTTCTGCCACATCATCTACTTTTGCTGCAATTGTTTCGTCCTGGTGATGATCATCATGGTGGTGCTCTTTTGCATTCGGCCCAACATATTGATCTCCACTGGATTTTAAAATACTCTTTACCTCAGCCACAGCAATTACCGGAGCAACTCTGCAAAAGATCAGGAATAAAGTCATGAATAATCCAAAGGTCAATATGTAAACCCCTACCTCAACCCAAGTTGGAGAATAGTAACTCCAACTTGATGGGAGATAATCTCTGGCTAGTGTAGTTGCGATAATTACAAATCGCTCAAACCACATTCCAATATTTACGACGATAGAAAGAACGAATGTCCATACAATACTTCTTCTGATTTTTTTGAACCAGAAAAACTGTGGGGATAACACGTTGCAGGACATCATCGCAAAGTAAGACCACCAATAAGGCCCTAAAGCTCTGTTATAAAATGCAAACTGCTCATAAACATATCCAGAATACCAGGCGATAAACAACTCCGTGAGGTAAGCCACCCCTACGATAGTTCCCGTCAGAAGGATAATTTTATTCATAGACTCGATGTGCTCGAGTGTAATATATTCTTCGAGTTTCAATACTTTTCTGGTGATTAACATCAGTGTGAGTACCATGGCGAATCCAGAGAAAATTGCTCCTGCTACGAAATAAGGAGGGAAGATAGTTGTATGCCATCCGGGAATTACCGATGTGGCGAAGTCAAAGGATACGATGGTGTGTACTGAAAGTACAAGAGGTGTAGCAAGCCCGGCAAGAATCAACGAAAGAGATTCCCATCTTTGCCAGTGTTTGGCGGCTCCTGTCCAGCCAAATGAAAAGAAATTGTATATTTTCTTTCTCATTCCAGTAGAACGATCCCTAAGAGTCGCTAAATCCGGAACTAAACCTGTGTACCAGAATAAAAGAGATACGGTAAAATAAGTACTAATTGCAAAAAGATCCCAAAGAAGTGGTGAGTTGAAGTTTACCCAAAGCGGTCCGCGCGTATTTGGATAAGGGAACATAAACCAGTCAAACCAGGGACGGCCTGTGTGAATTCCGGGAAACATGGCTGCACAGATTACGGCAAAAATCGTCATGGCCTCTGCTGCCCGGTTTACTCCTGTACGCCATTTCTGACGGAAGAGGAGGAGGATGGCGGAAATTAGGGTTCCGGCGTGACCGATACCAATCCACCAAACAAAGTTGGTAATATCCCAACCCCAGCCGATGGTTCGGTTCAGATTCCAGGTACCTATACCAAACCAAATGGTATAAAGCAGACAGAATCCTCCAAATGCCAGTAAGGACAGGGAGGCTACCATTCCAACGATCCACCAAATATTAGGCACTTTTTCCGTAGGAGAACAAATATCCTCCGTGATGTCGTGGTACGTTTTGTACCCTTCAATTAGTGGTTTACGGACTTTTGCTACAACAGCACTCATATTAAAATCTTTTTATATAGAATTTTTACTTATTTTAAAATAAAAACCCTTTAGATTGAGTATTTTTTTATAAAAAAATTAGGCGTCTAAATCTTCATCCCGGCTATTCACCTTAGCGATATAACCTACAGAAGATTGAGTATTCACCTCTTCCAGAACGTAATAATTTAAACTGGAGGCATTACGCTCAGCTATTCGAGATGCTTTATTATTCTGGTCACCAAATACAATAGCACCAGTTGGACAAGCTGTTTGACACGCTGTTTTTACATCATTATCACCTAATCTTCTTCCCTCTTTCTTGGCGGTCAATTTTCCTTCCTGAATACGCTGTACGCAGAAACTACATTTTTCAATGACTCCACGGGAGCGAACCGTTACATCCGGATTCAAGACCATTCTTTCCAGATTGTCCTGCATATAGTAAGCTGGTTCATCCGTACGGAAACGATTCAAATCCACCTCGTTTACCGGGAACAAATCCGCTGTCATATAATCTTTCCAGTTGAATCTTCTAACCTTGTAAGGACAGTTATTTGCACAATATCGCGTTCCGATACAACGGTTATAGGTCATTTGATTTAATCCTTCAGAGCTATGGTTCGTTGCCGATACCGGGCATACATTTTCACAAGGTGCGTTATCACAGTGCTGACACATCATGGGTTGATAAACCGTATTTGGGTTTTCTACATCTCCATAATAATAGCGGTCGATGCGCATCCAGGTCATTTCGTGGTGGCGAGACACTTCAAATTCGCCTACCACCGGTACATTGTTTTCTGCAATACAAGCTACCTGGCAAGCACCACAACCGATACAAGCATTCATATCCACAGACATTCCCCAGTGATGCCCCTGAGAATAGAACTTCTCAGTATATTCATCAAACGGATATAATGTTTTGCTATTTAAATGCTGGGCATGTTCGCGTTTGTGCTTCAGTTCGCCCTCAAATTTCTTGAGATCTTTAATATTTGTAGTATACATGACCGAACGTCCGGTCAATGATCCCTGATACCCTTTGTGGCCGAGGACTTTCTCATCCACATTGATGGTTTTACCTCCATCTTCCTGATCTGGTCCAGTTACTCCATAGGTATGGTGATATTGAATACAAGCAAAGCTCTCAACGGTTCCTTTTTTATTAGAAACACTAGCAACACCATGATATTGAGTACCGCCAGGTGTCGCTTTCATCATTTTATAAACATCTACACCTGCTTTGTTTCCAACCTTCCCTGCACTTGTTCTACCATAACCCAAAGCCAAGGAAACTGTTCCTTCCATTTGACCAAACTGTCGGATTACAGGGACGGTATATTCTACTCCATTCACAGCAACCGTTACCAGGTCTCCGTCTTTTAATCCGTTAAAACCATTATAATCATTTACGCCATCCCATTTTACAGGAACGCTCAGGTAGTTTTGCCAGGCACAACGATTAACCGGATCCGGCATTTCCATTAACCATGGATTGTTGGCATGATGTCCGTCTCCCAGATTTACCGTTTCATAAAAGTTGATTTCTACTTCTCCTGCAGCTCCTGTTTTAATAGCAGAAGCGGCTCCACTTACATCACCGGAAAAAGCTCCGGCTCCGGCTCCACCACCATAAGTGGTCAGCAAACCATCGTGTAGGGCGTTATCCCAGAAGCCTCGGAAAGAAGCATATTTGGACTGGCCACCGAACATTCCAGCTTGCCAGTTTGATTTAAGGTATTCATAGTAAGGCTGCTCGGCATTTTTATCTAAAGACGCACTTCCTGCCCAGATCAGGAGGGATTCTCCTGCACTTCTGGTTTTAAAAAGTGGTGCAATAGTCGGCTGAATCAAGGAGTATTCTCCGGCTTTAGCCTCAGCATCTCCCCAGGATTCTAAGTAATGATGATCCGGAGCGACATATTTACATACCGATGCTGTTTCATCCAGAGAAGGATTCATAGAAATAGAAACCTTTACTTTAGATAAGGCCTCTGCAAATTTATCTGCATTGGGAATATCATAAGCCGGATTGGCTCCGCCCATAACGATGACCGCATCTACTCCACTCATTTCACTAATCAAACCCTGAATATCCGCATCTTTTCCTTGTCTTTGGTTGGAAGGTCGGCTCCAGTCAATGGTCGCTCCGTAACTTCCTAACATGGCATTGATTCCATTGACCAGTATTTGCTGATTGATGTCATTTGAACCGGAGACCACCAACGAACGGCCTCTGTTTTCAGCCAGACGTTTACCCAAATTTGCTAAAGCTTTAGCTGCTTTTTTATTGGAAAAAGTAGGCGTTCCGCCTGCACTTGCTCCTCCCGTGGCACCAGCTACTGCATTATACAATGCTAAGATTGCTGCCCCCTGCTCAGAAGGTTTTACTAATATTCTGTTATCTGCGTTAGAACCTGTCAGGGACATTCCGCTCTCCACTTGGACGTGGTGGCTTCTCGTTCCTGCTTGGATACTTTCCAGATTTCTATTTTGAGCATATTGAGCTGCGTATTCTATAGGAGAAATCCAAGTACCTAAAAAGTCGCAATCAAATCCTACAATAACATTCGCATTTTGGAATTTGTAGGATGGAACAGCTCTTAATCCAAATGATTTATTGTTGGCATCCAACAAACCGGAAGCAGATACCGGATCATACTGAACTACTTTTGTTTGTGGATATTTATTTCTAAAATCCTGAATAGCTTTCTTTAAGGTAGGACTTAAGATAGTATGAGAAACGATTCTTATACTAGACCCCGCATTCAGTTTTCCTGCAATTTCTTTATCAAATTCCTCCCAGTTCATTTCGCTTGCTTTCCCATCACTTACTTGCCCCGGAACTTCCAGACGATTAGTATCGTATAAGCTCAGGACACTAGCCTGCGCGCGGGCACTCGTTCCACCGAGCGTCATTTTAGAACCGGGATTCCCTTCTATTTTGATGGGCCGGCCATCTCTTGTTTTAACAAGAATAGGACAAATATCCCCTCCTTGCACAAAAGTAGAAGCGTAGTAAGTCGCTACACCCGGAACGATAGCGTCGGGCTTGGAAACGTAGGGAATGGCTTTACGGAGCGGGGCCTCACAAGCGGAAGCGACCGTCGCAGCTGTCAAGCTGAATCCAACGTATTTCAAAAAGTCCCGGCGACTGGCATTGCTCGTTGCCTTTTCAATGGCTGCTTCCTCCTTAGAAAGGGCTTCTGCGATGGGCAGCTCAAAAAATTCTTGTTCGCCGGATTTTATATAGGACTCGTCCTGAGTTAAATCTTCGGCACCTATCCAAACTTCATGATTATCTTTCATAGGGTTCCGGATATAGTTGTTTCTAATTGTTATTATAAAATTATATATAAAAACCTCCTAAAAGGTATTTTTCTAATAGTGGCATTTTTGACATTCCAATCCGCCAATATCCTCTACCGTCACTTTATCAATTTTACCCGATTTTAAATCATCGTGTAATTTCATGTAAGCATCGTAGTAATCATTGTCAGCAAATTTAACTTCCGTTTTTCTGTGGCAGTTAATACACCATCCCATTGATAAAGGAGAATGCTGATAAACTACCTCCATTTCCTCTACGGGTCCGTGACAAGTCTGACATTCCAATCCACCCACTGTAACGTGCTGAGAGTGATTGAAATAAGCATGATCTGGCAAGTTGTGTATGCGGACCCATTCTACAGGTTTTTGAGCAAAGCCCATCACCGTTTCTACATGGTTGGCCACATCTCCTTTAACTTCTTCCAACAAGCGATCTGCTTTTTTCTTGTTTTTCTCCCGGTCAAGTTCTGCTCTTTCTAAATAATGATCCTCAAACCATTTTGTAAAGGTTTTAGAAATATCTTCAGAAGCCATATTCTTATAATCATCCATGTATTTTCCACCGATTGGATCCCAACCGGTTGCGGCATAGATTTTAGAAATTTCTACTTTGGATTGAACTGCTCTTTCGGAGTCTTCGTATTTTTTACCTTTTACGGCAGTGTGGCAATTCATACAAGTATTGACTGCTGGAATAACAGCGTGCTTAGAGCGTCTTGCTCCATCATGGCAGTATTGACAATCGATACCATTAATTCCAGCATGTAATTCGTGAGAGAAATTGATAGGTTGTTCAGGGCCGTAATTAATTTGACGATTGAAGGCGATGGCATTATTGACTGTAGTATAGCCACCTATTATAATACCTGCGAAAACAAGGAAGGCGATGGTTGATTTGCTGGTAAGCATTTCATACCAGGACTTCGTTTCGTAGTCTTCTCCTCTGGCAAGGGCAGCATCCCTCGACATGCCGGAGGCAATATTGCTCAGGATAAAAGCAAGTAAAGCGAGTAAGCCGATAATTCCGGCATAGACCCACCAGTTACTTCCTGATTCTGTAGAATTAATCCCTGGATCTCCAACGGTGGTTCCGGGTTGTACTCCATACGTCCCGTTTGAAACGCCATCGATATAAGCCAGAAGGCTTTCGATGTCTTGGTCGGTGAGGTTGGGGAAGGCATTCATTACGGATTTGTTGTACTCATTAAAAAGTGCAACGGCGTAAGGGTGTCCTTCGGAAACCAATTTTTGGGAATTGCGAATCCAACCGTAGAGGTCTTCCATAGGATAACCGCCATCTTCCCACCTGCCGACGACTCCGGCGAGGGCGGGCCCCGTCAATTTCGTCTTCATGTCCTTAGCATGGCAGCTAGCACAGTTCGCTTTGAATAATTTTTCTCCGGCCTCAGGAGTGCCCTGAGCAAAGGTAGTTTGAAGGGAGAAGAAGATAATAGTTGAGCACAAAATGCTGTAAATCAATCGCCTATATGTCATTATTTTCAGCTTTATAACTTATCGAAATTTATGCGTTTGTAAAAGCCACGTCATAAACGTCGCAAAGGTACAATACAAACGGCTTTTCACCAATAAACCCACAAAACTGTGCCTTATTTAGATTTCGTCTAAATAAGTTAAGAAAAAGTTAAAGAACTTAACTTGTACAATATTATTTCTGCGCTTGTTGATTTCGCAAAATTATGCATTAATTTTCAATAATTTTGCAAAATTTTGAAATTTCAAAAAATATTGAAATATGCGGATATTGTTTTCCTGATTGATAAAATGAGTTGGTTAAAAAAATAACAGTCGAAATAATCCTTAGGTTGAGTATTTTAAAATAAAAGTTAAGATAAAAGTCGTTTTTTGTCAATTCATTTGGTAATGTATCGACAGGACAATTATTTTGTGGAGATTTTTCAAACTCAAATTTGTGTTCAAAACCACCATTTTCATGAAGAACCTTTTAAAAACCTCGTTATTTATTTTCATTTTAACCTCATTTCTTGTCTCCTGTACATCCCCTGAAAAATTGGTTCGGCAGGGAGATTATGATGATGCTATTCAATTGGCTGTAAAAAAACTAGTCAAAAAAAACCAGAAGGATTCTGACATACTCGCACTTGAGAAGGCTTTTTCAAAATCTATGGACAGGGATATGCGGAGAATTACTTCTTTGAAAAAAGAAGGACAACCAGATAACTGGACGGAGATCAACTCCATTTTTAAGAGAGTACAAAAGAGGCAAGGACTTGTAGAACGAGTAATTCCGCTATACGTAAAAAGCGAAGGCGATCGGGAAGCTGTTTTTGAGTTTGTCAAAGCTGATGATTTGGAACTGGAATCCAGAGAAAAAGCTGCGGAATTTCTTTATGCCAGTGCTCAGAAGAACATGGATTCAGCCCGTCAGGGGGATAAAATGGCAGCTCGAAAAGCCTGGGATGAACTGAACAAAACTAAAAAGTATTATCGCAACTATAAAGACAGAAGCAAACTCATGGATCAGGCTAAAACTATGGGTACCAATCATGTCTTCTTTAAAATGAAAAACTCCTCCGGAGCTGTTTTACCTCCTGGCTTTGAAAAAGAATTGCTTCAAATGAGCGTAAGAGAGCTGGACAGCGATTGGGTAAAATACACTTTAACCCGTTCAGTAAATAAAAAATTTGATTATAACATCATTGCAAATATTTCAAAAATTCAGGTGAGCCCTGAACAAGAAAAACAGAAAGAGTACGTGGATGAAAAAGAAATTGATGATGGTTTTGATTATGTAAAAGATGAAGACGGAAATGTAAAAAAGGATGAAAATGGCAATGATATCAAAGTGGCCCGTAAAAAAACTATCAAGGCGGATATCGTAGAAGTTCACCAGTTTAAATCGGCTAAGGTAGGTGGTCGATTAGAATATTATGAAAATAAAAGCGGAGAATTGATAAAAACTATTCCTATCACCTCTGAAGCTATTTTTGAAAATTACGCCTCTACTTTCCGGGGAGATAAGCGGGCTTTAAGCTCAGATACAAAAAATAAACTCGGTAATAAACCACTCCCCTTTCCCAGCAATCCGGATCTGTTGCTTACTGCGGCTGAGGAGTTAAAACCAATAATCAGAGAAGCCATTACTGGTAATCAAACTCTGGTAGGAAATTAGAGGGTGGAAAAAAGAAAAACAGCCACTCCGAGTTTAGTAGTGGCTGTTCTATTTTAGCAGTAGAGAGATTTTATATGAAAAATTTTATATTAAAAATTAGGACATTCGACCCCTAATCTTGGTTTAGGTGGGTGAATATAAATTAAAGATACCTCAAAAGCTCCTCTGGAATTACTTACTTCAACTAATGTCGAAGTATTCACATCATAACTAATACCGAGCTGAATCCTTCCCATCTCCAAGGCCGCAACAGCAACCAAAGCATCTGTTCCAAATCCACCACCAGTTTTTCCTACAATGCGTCCCCAAAGTCCTGCCCGAAGTGCAATTTCATTCCAATCCCGATTGGTGTACCGGAAGTTGGCTCCCAAATCAGCCCGTCTGGCTTCCCCCTGAACCATCAGGGCACCACCAGGCAACAAGCTCAAATTGCGGCCAAAAGGAATTTCTCCACCTCCATGTACGACCCAACGCATATAAAGGGTTTCTTTTCTATCATCAAAGAAGGAAATATCTGGTCCATTAACATGGTTCAGCGCAATACCGGCATAAACACTTCTTCGCTCATCAAAAACGCCATACCACATCACACCTGCGTTGACATCCGGGTAAATCTGGCTTGATTCTCCTCTTGCCTCATTGCTAGGCAAATTAGGGTCATAACCGTCTTCCAGGTCTTCCCGATCATATTGATTTCCGTATCGAAGGTTATCCCAGGTAACGCCATTTTGCCCCAGCCCTGCCTGAGCGCCTACGACGAGATATTGTGAGCTGCGATAACTTCGCCCTCCAGAGAGTTGCTTCATATAAGCTAAACTCAGGTGCGCCTGACTTTGGTTATAATTAGCCTCCCCAGCCTCATCTCTCAGGACATTTACACCTACACCAAAATAATCTCTTTTGAAAGCATTCAGGCGAATGTCGTAGGAAGCAGAATAGGTTCGGTAAGGATTGACTCCCAGTACACTTGCCCACTGATCCCGATAATTTACGCCAACCCTAAAGGAACCGTCATAAACCACCGTCATAGCAGGATTCAGTTTTTGTGGTGCAGAATAAAACTGAGAGTAAACCGGATCCTGAGCATTTAGAGAAGATGCTATCAACAATCCAATTAAGAGGGTAAAATTTTTATACAAAAATTTCATAATTTATTTTTATTAAAACTTTTTATACAATTTTTATATTTTATAATAAAAAATATAAAATCACTATCTAACCAAAGTAATGTGTCCTTTCAACAATTGAATTTCACCATCTTTGAAGCGAACACGGCAATACCAGGTATAAACGCCCTGATTGACATCCTTTCCATTGAATTTTCCATCCCAGCCATTTGTAGAATCATTAGCGGGAACACCTCTGCGCTCAAAAATGACTTCGCCCCACCTGTCAAATACTCTAAACATTTCCAGTTCAGCTTGAGGTGGTGCGTTGACAAAAAAGACATCATTATAACCATCTCCATTAGGAGAAAAGCCATTGGGCACATAAACAATATGATTTCGGGTAACGCGAATCATTACTTCCGCAATTGCCATACACCCATCAGAATCTGTTACTTCAAGAAAATACTTTGTATCTTCTATAGGAGAAGCGACCGGATTCGGACAATCATAACAACTCAAACTCGCCGGCCCAAGATGTGACCAAACGTAAGCAGCTGTATCTGGTGGAGTTACATTTATAAAAGAAAGAATCTGTGTAGAATCTCCAAATTCTATGATAGTGTCCTGAGCAGCAGCAGCAAGTGAATTAGCTACTGGTTCATCTACCTCTAATCCATCTATTGTAAATAAACAACCATTGGCATCCTGAACATAAGCAGTATACTCTCCTGCTTCCAGACCAATTTTAGTGAAGGCTCCATCATAATTTAAGCTATCTATACTAAAGGAGTAGGGTTGAGTTCCACCCATTGCATCTATATGAATAACTCCATCCCTGCCATTGTTACAAGTAGTTGGTTCTGTGAATGCTGTTGCGACTAAAACATCATCTGGTTCCGAAATGGAAACCTGATCTGTGAAAGTACAACCCAAATCATCTGTAACCACAACTGTATAATCACCAGAAGGCAAATTACGCAAGGTATACGCTGTATCCCCGGTACTCCAGGCAACTGTATAATTTCCTGATCCACCCGCCAAAGTCATATCAATTGTTCCGGAGGTATCTCCCTGACAATTGACATTTTGAATATCGTATTCTGCTTCTATTTCGCTGGGCTGATCAATTTCAATTGGAATTTCAATTTCGCAATCCAGGCTATCTTGTATTAAAATGGTATACCCTCCTGCTTGTAATCCCGAAATCGTATCACCAAAAGGTACATTTGTAAAATTACCTATAGAATAAGTATAGGGAGGATTGCCTCCATTTACGAAATTAAGGAAGACACTTCCTGTAAAATTACCATAGCAGTCAGCCGGGAAACTTCCAGCCGTAGCCTGAAGGGCTTGCGCCATTGGAACTACTGCTGAATTTACAGCACTACATCCTTCCATATCCGTTACGGTCACGGTATAGGTTTCCCCTCCAATCAGACCGTTTGCTGTATTGCCAAACTGCGTTGGGAAAGTACTCCATTCAAATTGATAATCTGATTGTAATACGCCATTTCCACCTGAAGCAATGGCTCTTAAAATTCCATCAATTCCTCCGCTACAAGTCGCATTTTGAACTGTATCCATCACCACTGTAATCGGTGCGGGTTCTACCACAACAATGGAAGAAAAGTCAGAGCATCCCCGGTTATCAGTTGTTTCGAGATTATAGGTTCCAGGCACCAGATTGATAGCTGTCATAGAAAAAGAAACTGTATCTCCATTAGCATCTGTCCAGACATAAAAGTAGTCCGGAGTACCGCCAACTGTAAAAGAAGTTACAGCTCCATCTCCTGCGCCAGGACAGGTAACATTTTGAACCAGCATTGCCGTTGTATTGACGGAATCTGTAGGCACGGGTATATCAACCATATCTGTAAAGGTGCAATTATTACCATCTGTAACAGTAAATTGATAAACACCTCCACTTACATTAGAAATAGAGGAACCTGTACTCAGGTTACTCCAGGCATAGGTCAGGTTTCCAGTTCCTCCACTCATAAATACGGTTGCACCACCACTTGATTCTCCCGGACATCCAACAGGTAACACCTGAGTAGAATCCAAGACTAAGGGTGCAGGCTCTGTAATAACTACATTCGTCACTGCTGAACAACCTGCGGCATCAGAAACAGTAACGGTATAATTTCCTGCTAATACATTTATAATGGTATCATTATTTTGAGGTACTCCGGACCAATTATAAGTAAATGGCAGGGAGCCTCCCGTCACTTCTACCCAGGCAGAGCCAGAAGCCTGCCCTGCGCAATTTGCAGGAAGGGAATCGGAGGTAATCGAAATTCCACCAAGGGATTCTACCATAACAGAGTCAATTACAAAACAATTGGTAGAATCAGTTACGGTTACGATATAAGTTCCGGGATTAAGATTTGAGGCAGTTGGTGTCGTTTGCATTGCTGCATCATTCCATTGGTAGGTTAACGGTAAAACTCCACCAGAAAGGACATTTACTGTGGCTGTTCCTGTTGTCGTACAAGATATATTGGTAGAATCCATACTTATGGCAATCGGAGCCGGGCCATTGACATCTACACACATTACCGTATCACAATTGATCAAGTCTGTTACAGTTACACAATAGTTTCCGGGAGCTAAACCTGTCACCAATGAATCCGCGGCATTACCTGCATTTGCATCCCATTGGAAAGTAAAAGGCGGGAAGCTGGAAGTGGCTTCCACCCAAACTGTTCCATCGTTAGCACCAGCACAGGAGGCATCTGTAGAATGAATGGAGGCAACTAAATCACAAGCAACGGAGCCACAGGTTTGGGTTCCGATTGAACTACAATTTCCGGGAACCCGTACTTCTATTGTCACATTCTGGGGTGCCCCAAAATTTTCAGTAAAGGTGGTTACGTTGCCTACGTTTACCCAGCCGGAACCATCAATATTTACCTCATAGGAACCTGCATTAGGAATAGCGTTCCAGTTAAATTCCACGAAAGTGGCTCCTACATTTCCGCAAGTTACGGTTGGAGCCTCCCAGGTTGTATCAATAGTAACGGTAAACTGATCCGTCTCCATACAGCCTAAATTATCGGAAAGAGTTACATTATAAGTTGTAGTTTCAGTTGGAGTTAAAACCGGATCAGAGCAATCCGTACAACTTAGGTTTCCCGGAACAGAAGAAGAACTGGACCAGGTATAGCTCGTTGTATAAGAAGTAGTAAAAGTCATGTGCCACTGATATAATGTCTGATTAGCTCCGTCTAAGAACAAATCATCAGCCACTATTAGGTTCCAAACACCATCAACGGACTCTCCGTTAAAGTCATTTAGGTTTCCATTTGGCAGCCAGTTTCCGGTAAAGGGTGCATCAGAAGTAAGCGTTCCTGAAATAGGATTTATTGCATTGAAGGTGAAGCAAGTTCCTATCAGATTATCTCCATTTGAGCCATTATCATCCATTAATTCTACAATCGTACCACTAGGAGACTGCAGGAACATTTCCAAATCTGAAGCCGTATCAAAAATAAAACTGTCGATACAAATTTCTACAAAGGAGTTAGCATCAAATGTCACTCCGGGCATGGTGACAAGCAGCGGAACGGAGCAAGGCGTTGCTGGTGGGCAAGAGGCATTATCAACGGTAAAATTACCATTAAAGGTAAAAGTTTGTTCAATTGTATCATCAATATCCGGTAAGTTATAACTGATAGAAACTGGATTTGCAACATCAAAACAATAAGAAGTATCCGTAAAGTCAGGCAAAAGCGTATCGCAGGAAAAGTTTAAATCCGGTAAGACATTAAACCTTAATACAGTATCGTGAACGCATCCGAAATCATTTACAATTTGGTAGGTGTACATGGAAGTTCCCGGATTATTAGGCACCGCTAACATTCCATCAATATCATTTTGAACAATGGTAGATTGATCCAGCCAGCCCTCTGTTACTGATTGCGGGGTAAACGTTTCTACTGTTGGATAAATAGACGGGTCAAATTGAATATTCCAATAAAATATATAACCATTATCCAAACTTAGATGATCACATACTTTCAGTGTCCAGACTCCATTTAAGGGTTCACCTACAAGCGCATTCAAAGGGCTGAAGGAAGTGTAACTCCCCGCAGGAAGATACTCGTCCGTATAGGTTCCCCCACTTGAAGAAGGAAAACTATTTTGAAAATTATTAGCTTCCTGAGCAAATGTCCCATAGGTAGCCCCAGATGGCACCCAACAGTAATCAAATCCCTGACCCGGGTTTAGATTACTCGTATTTCCATCTACCGCACCACTTGCAACTGGTACTCCCAGATTGCAGGAGCCTCCCCCTGAGTAACCATGCAGGATTACTTCCACCCCATTCGGAGATATAATGGAAATTTCAAGGTCTCCAAGATAGGAATGTTCCATATTCAAACATAATCCAACCAAGTCATTTACATCGGTCAGTACCTGACCCGGCGCAAAGGCACTTACATTTATGGTTGGTTCATAACATACTACTCCACCTGAAGGCGTATCATCCAGAAAGGTTTCTTCTCCTCCAAAAAACGGCGGAGTAAATGTTCCTAATGGCTGGAAGTTCTCTACATATCCGTCTGCAGTTGGATTGAAAAGAGAAGCCAAGTTGATGGTATCTCCTACCGTAATGGTTTGATTATCCCCTACGATATTAAAGGTAGGAGGTGAAGCCACCCTAACCCTTATATTAAAATAATTAGAATTTGTGCAGCCCATAGGATCGGTAATTGTCAATTGAGCAATGTACCCTCCCGGATTTTCATATATATGTGCTACATTATTTAATCCATACCCGGTATATCCATCCCCAAAGTCCCAAACAAAGGTAGAAGTGAAATCGGATTGAGCGTAGGCGATATTATTTTGTGGATATTCTCCTGAGGCAGAAAATAAAACGACATCACCCGGACAAATATCAATATAACCGTTTATCATTTGCGGGTAAACACTAGGTGTGTCCAATACGGCAATAATAGTTTGACAACTTGGTATACAGGAAATAGCAGCTTCAAATCCGGCTGCCTGATCCGTTCCATCCGAAGTAAATACCAATGTAAGGCATCCGCTTGAATTCGCTGCAGTAGCCTGAATGATAAAGGGATCATTGCTGGAGAAACTAGTGATGCATCCCACTAATGGTGAACCCGTAGTAGACCCGTCGTAAATACACAAATCATCTCCACTACCCAAGGCATGCCCGTTAAAGGTAAGTTGAATGTGTGTCATTGGGCTTCCTACTGGTGCACAAATGGTTGTTTCCACATTTAAGCTGGGCGCATAATTATTGTTACCGCCAGGATCCAGCAGTGCGCCTTCACAATCCAATATGGGGTTGCCATCCATGACATAAATTTGGCCAGAGGCTAAAAAAGATAGAAAAACAAAGAATATTAAAATAAAACTTCTCATTTACCTTAGTCGTGTTATTTAAAAATGATTTTAAAAAATCATCTATTATTCAATTCTCAAAAGGGTTAGAAATATTGAAAAAAATCCCTAGTGGGAAAGGCCCAAATGAGCGTTCAGTTTCTTTACAAAAGCTTTTTCGGACAAAATACAAAGTACCCGATTACTTTCATTGATTTGAAAATACTGATTCGTATCAAACTTTTTTTTCAGGTTAAGATTCTGTAGTAGTAGCAGGATGTTTAGGTTATTTGGATCATCCAGAGCAATGGACGTAGCAGAGAGGGCGTTAATTTTATCCGAGTGAACATCCAGCAATTGATACCCAAAATCCAAATAATAATTGAAATATTCAATCATTCTTGGATTTTTAGCTTGTAAATGTTCAATATATTCCAAATCAAAGACTTCCAACAGCCTTTCATCCGGTATTGGGGTATTTTTTTGATTGTTTTGAGCAATGGTAAATAACGGGAGGATTAAAAACAGGGTCAGTATTGTTTTCATAAAACTGCTTTGATATTGAAAATTCCTTTTGGTAAAATGTGCCTCGTGGAATTGGGGGAATACTTTAGAATGCTAATTTAATATCTATTTATCGCACTTTTTCTATTCGCGGCAATTTTTAATGCGGATTACCCTACATTTTGACTATAATTGAGGGAATTTTATCTTTTATTTCCTGTTTTGAGAATTTGAAATTCCAAAAATCTGTATTTAGAAAGCTTATTTGGTTGATTTAATGAATTATTTTAAAATATTTTTTTCCATTTTACAAATTGCATTAGTGGTTTATGCCGGGATCACTTTTATTATTTATCTGATGCAGGAAAAATTTATTTTTTTCCCTGAAAAACTGCCATCCGGGCACACTTTTGATTTTCCGGTTCCCTTTGAGGAAAAATTTTATATGGTAAAGGAAGATATTAAAATTCATGCCATTCATTTTAAAACGGAAAATCCCAAAGGAATATTTTTATACCTTCATGGCAATACCGGCGCATTAGATCGCTGGGGATATGCGGCTCTTCCACTTGTAAAAATGGGTTACGAAGTCATAATGCCGGATTACAGAGGGTACGGGAAAAGCACGGGCAAGCTCCGCTCAGAGTTGGATCTTTACCACGATGCAGAATTCATTTATAAGGAAATGAAAAAAAACTTCGATGTTAAGAACATTCTTCTCTACGGTCGTTCACTTGGCACCGGCCCCGCTACCTGGCTGGCAGCACGGTATCATTTTCAAAAAATTTTGCTGGAAACTCCTTATTACAGTATAGAAGAAATGGCTAAAAATCAAATGGGTTTTTTACCAGTGCGTTTATTATTAAAATATCATTTAAAAAATCATATCTATATTCCTGAAATCAATAATCCGGTTTTTATCATTCATGGCACAGAGGATGAACTCATCCCTTATGAGCACTCTGTTCGACTTTCGAAGCTTTTGTCCAACCCGGATCACTTTTTTACAGTTCCAAATGGCACCCACAATGATTTGGAGCGATTTCCCGAGTTTCAGGGTTTTTTAAATCGGGTTTTAGGAGATTAAAAAGAAAAAAGCTGTACCCAAATGAGTACAGCTTTTTAAAAAATATATTAATATTTTATTTTAATATAAAATTTTCACCTTCCACAAAAGGCACTTTAGCCTGTACGCCTTTCATGTTTTTGATATTCTTTATTTCTCTGTAATACGGATACCACTCCCTAAGTTCGGATTGAATGACCCAATCTACTTTTGTACTTTCTCCTCCCTGACCGGTGATTTGCTGCATCAATTGTTCGATGGGTTTTTTCATACGGGGATAAGTAGTCATTCGATAATCATCCTTGTCCAGTCCGGCCATACCTGCGGCTATTTCAATGGCATCATCCAGCCCACCAAGCTTGTCTACCAAGCCTAATTCCAATGCTTTTCTACCTGTCCAAATACGCCCCTGCGCGACTTCATGAACAGCGGAAGTATCCATTCCTCTCCCTTCCCCTACACGAGTCAGGAAAATATCATATATTTCATTTACGCCTTCCTGAATAATCGCCCCTTCCTCAGCAGAAATATTTCTTAATGCAGAAATCCCTGCCGAAAATTTACCTGTTTTAACGGTATCTGTGGTAATCCCTACTTTTTCTCTCATGAAATCTTCCAGGCTCGGAATCATTCCAAATACACCAATCGATCCGGTAAGTGTATTCGGTTCTGCTAAAATTGTATCTGCATTACAGGCAATATAATATCCGCCAGATGCCGCTAAATCTCCCATAGAAACGACGAGCGGTTTGCCTGCTTCCTTGATCATCTCCAGCTCCCTCCACATTTTTTCGGAGGCCAATGCACTTCCTCCACCGGAATTCACCCGAAGGACCACCGCTTCAATTTTATCGTTTTTACGTATTTTTCTTAGAATTTTAGCATACTTGTCTCCACCGATTTGCCCCATTTCTCCTTTTCCATCTACTATACCGCCCTCAGCAACTACCAAGGCAACTTTTTTCCCTGTCTTCGTTTTCTTTGGATTATTGGTATTATAACCATTGATACTCATGGCTTCGATGTCATCATCTTCATCCAAACCCAATCTATATCTAATCACATCCAATACCTGATCTTTATATAACAAAGAATCAACAAATCCATATTCAACAGCATCCTTGGCTTTTCGCAGGAGATAATTATCCGCTACCTTATCCAATTCAGCAACCGGGATGCCACGAGCTTCTGAAATTTCATTCAGAAAATTGACATATATTTCATTAATAAACTCTCTGTTTTGGAGTCGATTGGCTTCACTCATTTTATTATAACGGAGTGGTTCGGTGGCACTTTTAAATTTTCCTACGTGGAATATTTGATATTTGATTCCTAGTTTATCCAGCATATCTTTCAGGAAGACGATTTCTCTGGAAAACCCCCGAAAATCTACCCCCCCAATTGGATTGAGGTAAATTTCATCAGAAACTGAAGCCATATAATAGGCTCCCTGGGTCAGGAAATCTCCATGTGCGATTAAAAATTTTCCGCTGTCTTTAAATTTCACAAGACTTTCTCTCAAGGAGGCCGCAGTAGCCAGACCGAGTTGTGTGCCACTCATCTCCATATAAATACCTCCAACTCTGTCATCTTCGGCCGCCCGATCAATAGCTGCTTTAATATCCGCTAATCCAAGTTTATCACCGGGATTAAAATCATAAGGATTGACGGGCACATTATTCGTTAGTTCAGGAATGGGTTGAGTCAAGTCCAGCTTTAAAACGGTATTGGATTCTACAGAACCTCCGCCTAAACTTGAAAGGGCGGTCACCATTCCAATTCCAAACAATCCAAGGACGCTTAAAGCAAGGATTGTCCCCAGGCAGGACCCAAAAAGAATTTTAAAAAAGTTATTCATAATATGGTTTTTTTTAGAATTGAATTTCTCCCGAAAGTAAGTCTTTGACTGTTAAATGGGAATTTTTTTGGACAAAAATTGCACATCTTTAGAGAATTGTCCTTTTTAAAAAATAATTGTCTCAAAAAATTATTAAATTTGAATACTCTCTGCCCTACTTTCACAGATAAAATTTTTCGGTGCAAATTTATTTTTGCGAATTTTTCAAACCAAGTTCCTGGAATGTCATTAAAAAGAAATTCAAGACTAGCTATTTATTTTACCTTACTGGTATTTTTCCCGGTTTATGTAAATGGCCAACTGACTGTTACCCCTTCCCAACCTGCTCCTTCTCCCTTCTCTCCTGAAAACCTCGTAAAGAACGTTTTCCTTGGAGATGGTGTAGAGGTAATCAGCGTGAACTATAATAATGATTTAGTTGCAATGGGTTTTTTCAACGATGCTTTGGGCGATATCGGAATAGAACGAGGAATTTTAATGACAACTGGAAATGCCATAACTGCACTTGGCCCAAATAATGCAGGAGGTGCAGGAAGTGGTAATAACAATGGGTCGGACGGAGACTTGCTCTCTCTTATCAGCCCCACCCCTGTCAATGATGCCGCTGTGCTTACCATACAGTTTGTCCCTGCTGCCGACACCCTTCGTTTTAAATATGTTTTTGCTTCGGAAGAATACGATGAATATGTTTGTTCTGGTTTTAATGATGTTTTTGGATTCTTTTTAAGTGGCCCGGGTATCGCCGGCCCATTCTCAAATGGTGGAGAAAATATCGCATTGATTCCCGGTAAAAATATCCCGGTGGCTATCAACTCTGTCAATAATGGTACGCCAGGTGCTGCAGGTACGGCCTCCAATTGTGCTGCCGTTGATCCGGATTGGACGAGCAATAGCATTTATTACAATGGAAATACTTCTCCAGGTAATGTTCAGTATGATGGTTATACCAAAGTTCTTACAGCAGAATACGTGGTGACTCCTTGTTTGCAATATACAATCAAACTAGCCATAGGTGATGGAGGAGATTCTGCTTTTGATTCAGGTGTTTTTCTGGAAGCCAAAAGCTTTGGGACGGCTGGCTTGGTGGCTGATGCTGCTACGCCTACTTTTGATGATCAACTTTCAGAAGGATGTGATCCGGGTTCTATCACTTTTACCATTGCAGAACCGGCTGAAAATAATTTTCCTTTGGTTTATGAAATTTTAGGAACAGCAACTAATGGCGTAGACTATAGTAATGTCCCTACAAATTTATTCATCCCTACTGGTCAAACTTCTATTACGGTTCCTATTGAGGCTTATGAGGATTTCACGCCGGAAGCAACAGAAACCATTGTTTTTGTCATTGAAATTGATCCCTGTACCAATGACACAATAACTTTATACATCAATGATAACCAGCTAGTTCCTCCTGATAACTTAGTGGGAGCCAGTATATGTCCCGGGGATTCGGTAGATCTCAATGCTACCCTTCCCGTCACCCTGCCATCCAGTGTTACATTTACAAGTGATTCTATGATAAATGTAGACAACTATGCCACGATTACCTCTCCTATTGAGGTGTTAGGTATAACTCCGGGGATCATCGAACCAGGAATGATTGCTTCTGTTTGCATTGATCTATTCCACCCCTGGTCCGGGGATTTGGATATTTATTTAGTAGCTCCCAACGGGCAATTTCTTGAGTTGACTACAGACAATGGAGCTGATGGAAATCATTATACGGGGACTTGTTTTACACCAACGGGTTTAATCCATGTTGATTCGGTTCCACCTTGTCCGGGTGGCCCTCCTGGTTGCCCAACCTTTAATCCTTTCCCCGGCGAATGGACCCCGGAAGGCCCATGGTCAGATCTTTACGGTGCACCAGCTAACGGTAAATGGATTTTACAAGTCTCTGATGATTCTGCCCCGCCGGGTGGAACTTTATTAGGCTGGTCTATTACTTTTGCTCCGGCCTTTGATATAGAATATGAATGGTCACCTGTAAATGGTTTAGAATGTTCTACCTGCCCCATTACTGAAGCAAAGCCCTTACAAACAACAACTTATTACGTGACTGCTTCGGACTCTTATGGATGCGCAGTTGTGGATTCTGTAACAATAAATGTCAATGTTTCTTTCCCTGCACCGAATGTCAATTGTAGTGGTGTAACAACAAACTCTGTTAGTTTTGATTGGAATGATATCCCCGGTGCTAGTGGATTTGAAGTCAATGTGGGTGGAACAGGTTGGATCTCAGCAGACCCCGGCCCTCTTTCTCATTTTATTGATGGTTTGGGAACGAGTGATACCGTCTCCATTGAAGTCCGGGCACTAGGAGGCACCTGCGGTTTTGGAGGAATTGGAACGACAACTTGTATTACTACTACTTGTCCGATGAGCATAAGTGTGGATCAGGAAACCCCTGTCTCTTGCTTTGGAGCGGATGATGCAGCGTTCACGGTAACCCCATCAGATGGTAATCCTCCGTACTCATATTTTATAAATAATATTCCTCACCCGGATGCAGATACTTCTAATTTAAAACCCGGAATTTATAATGTATTAATTATGGATCAGGATTCCTGTATCCAAACGAGAATTTTCAATTTCCCTGAACCTGATTCCCTGGGAATTGTCATAGAGCAAGTAGACGACATCGTTTGTTTTGGTGCCAATAATGGTGCTGCAACTATTTCAACCATTGGCGGCATTGGAGATATGTCTTTTGTGTGGGGCGGGATAACAGATACAGATTCCATCGTGGCTGCCTTGAGTATGGGTACGTTCCCGGTAACTGCCACAGATGCAAATGGCTGTACGGCTACTTCTTCAGTCACTATTAATGAACCACCACTTTTTGATCCCTCCATTACTTTGGATCAAAATGTAAGTTGTGGTGGAGGCTTGAATGGAGGAGCAACGGTTATTCCCTCTGGTGGTGTTTCTCCTTACACTTATCTTTGGGATAATGGCGAAACAACTGCCTCTGCCGATAGTCTTACTGCTGTACAACACTTTGTTACGGTAACAGATAATAATGGTTGTTCAGAAATTTTGGATATTACACCAACCGAACCCACTCCTGTTTCTTTCACAAAAGATTCTACCAATGTAGATTGCTTTGGAAATTCTACGGGAATAATCAATGTGAATGCCTCAGGTGGTGCGGGTAACTTTACCTACTCCTGGAATACTCCCCTTGGCACGAATGCTCCAACTGTCAATAATGTTCCTCAGGGCAATTATAATGTAACTATAACAGATATGAATGGCTGCTCACAACAAGCCAGCTTCAATATTACAGAACCTTTCCCTGTTCTGCTAAGTCAGGACTCTACAGATGCACTTTGTGCAGGAAGTTCTGACGGATCAGTTTCCGTTTCACCGATTGGCGGAGTTTTACCTTTTAGTTATGATTGGTCTCCAAATGCTTCAGGAGTGACAGACTCTCTTTTGTCCAATGTTATGGCAGATACCTATGAGGTCACTGTTACAGATGGAAACGGTTGTACTGCACTAACAAGTATTCTGGTCAATGAACCTGCGGCTCTAAATCTTAGTTTGGATTCAACTGATGTGAGTTGCAATGGAGGAGATGACGGAACGGCAATTCCAACTGTATTGGGAGGCCGCCCACCTTATACTTTTGCCTGGAGTAATCTGACTGCAGATTCTGTTGCTACAAATCTAACAGCCGGAAATTATACGGTTACTGTTTCAGATATAAATGGTTGTTCTATAATTGATAATATTGATATCAATGAACCTCCGATTGCCCTTTCCTTAACGATGCAAAGCACCTCAGCCCTTTGCTTTGGAGCTAACTCAGGCTCTGCCTCTGTTCTTGCCTCAGGTGGTACGGGACCTTACAGTTATCTTTGGAATGCAGTGGGGAATCCACAAGTGGATTCCATAACAATGTTGAATGCACAATGGTATACAGTTACCGTAACGGATGCCAGAAATTGCGAAGTCATAGATTCGGTTGAAGTAATAGAACCTCTTGCCCTTTCCTTACAATTGGATTCTTTTAATATAAGTTGTTTTGGATATACAAATGGAGCAGCATCTGTTACTCCTTCAGGAGGGACAGGCCCTTTCAGCTACCAATGGAATGATGCAAACAATCAATCAGATTCCCTGGCAACTGATTTAGGAGCCGGAATCTATACGGTAACAGTTACGGATGGAAATAATTGTATAAATGCTGCCAGTATTGAAGTTCTGGAACCAGCGGGCATGACAGCTACCGCTGACTCCTTACAAGCAGATTGTAGCGGTAGTTCAACAGGGACGGCTTGGGTTACCATAACCGGAGGGTTTGGGCCTTATACCTATGAATGGTCTAATAACGGTCCAGATAACGATACCTTATATAATGTGGCAGCAGGTTCTTATTCTGTTACGGTAACGGATGTAGGTGGCTGTACGACCTCTATTGGAATTGAAGTAACCGAACCGACTTCTGTTTTGGTGGATTCGGTTTCAGTTCTTCCTGTTGGATGTACAGGAGGCAATGATGGAATGGCAACTGTTTTTCCAAGTGGAGGTTCAGGAGTATACAGTTATGACTGGGGAGGTGGATTTTCTACAAATCCGACTGTTAATAATCTGGCTGCGGGTATTTACCCCGTAACTATAGCCGACGAAAATGGCTGCTCCTATGTTCAAAACGTAGAAGTAACAGAACCACCGGAAGCTGTTATTGCCAGTTTATCTATCGTCAATAATGTTACCTGCAATGGAATGTCAGATGGTTCCTTAACGGTATTTGGCTTTGGAGGTTCTCCGGGTTATTCTTATGCCTGGTCCCTGGATGGTGATTCAACAATTATTTCTACTGAATTGACCCCTGCAAACCTATCTGCAGGAACCTACCGGGTTACAATAACAGATTCGCGTGGTTGTTCTTTTGATGATGTTTCTATTTCTATTTCAGAACCCCCTCCGATTGTTTTGAGTCTGGATTCTACCAGTAGCTTATGTTATGAAAGTATTGATGGTTCATTAGAAGTGATGCCTTCCGGCGGCAATGGGTTTGCCATTTCAGATTATATTTATCAATGGAGTACATTCCCCGTTCCTCAGACCGGGACAACGGCTATTAATTTGCAAGGCGGACAAACCTATCAGGTAACCGTCACCGATCTGGAAGGATGCTCTGCGGTTGGACAAGCCACCGTTCCTCATCCCGAGCCAATAACTTATCAAACTAATTCTCAGGCTGCCGTTTGTTTTAATGAAGAAAATGGGATAGTCTGGATTGATAATTTAAATGGAGGAAATCAACCTTATTCCTATGCGCTTAACAACGGCGCAACGACTGCTTCCTCAGATTCTATTTATAATTTAAGAGCAGGTGCCTATAATATTATTGTTACAGATATTAATGGATGCACCACTGAGAGACAAGTCGTTATTGATCAGCCTCAGGATATTGATATTGATTTAACCATAGAAAATGTCAATTGTAAAGGAGAAGAAACGGGAAGCATCAGTGCAGAAGCTGCCGGAGGCAGTGGTGATTACTCCATTCTATGGAATACGGGAAGTACTGATTTTTCTATTCGGGATCTGGGTATTGGAGCCTATGATGTAACCATTACAGATAGCCAGGGGTGTACCAATGTAACAGAAGCTGCTATTTCAGAACCAGCAGAAAGCCTTTCCGGGTTTGCTGTTTCAGAAGATGCAACTTGTAATAGTGGGGCGGATGGAATGATAGATATTACTGTATCCGGTGGAGAACCACCCTATCAATATAGTTTGGATAGTGTCCGGTTTTTCGATCCCAATATTTTCCTCGGGTTGACTGCGGATGATTATACAACCTATATCCGTGATAACAATGGTTGTATTATTTCCACCAATGGTGTAACGGTTGGAGAACCAGATGCATTAGCAATAACCATTACAGGCGAGGAACTCATCCACCGCGGGGATTCTACTTTACTGAATATATTTGTCAATTCTCCTTCTGTTTTGACTTACCAATGGTCGCATATTGGTCCTTCCTCCCTGAGTTGTTATGACTGCCCCAACCCCTGGGCACAACCCAATGATGTAACGATTTATGAAATTCTGGTAACAGATGAATTTGGTTGTACCGATACGGCTCAAATCAAAATTGATATTTATGCCAATCGGGTCGTTTATATTCCATCCGGATTCTCTCCCAATGGAGATGCCTATAATGATGTTTTCTATGTACAGGGGCCGGAAAGGTTAATGGTAAAAACACTTCGGATTTATGATCGCTGGGGTGAGTTGGTCTATGAAATACTGGAAGTCCCTGCAAACAACCCAGCCTTCGGATGGGATGGAACTTTTAATGGCAAAGATGTCAATCAGGGCACTTTTGTTTATTATACAGAGGTAGAATTCCCGGACGGGGAGAATAGAATTTTACAAGGAGCGATTACGATAATTCGATAATTATTTTTATAAAAATTTTTAAAATGCGACTTTCTTTTTAGGAGGTCGCATTTTTTTATTTCTAAAAAACTCTTTCCTTTTAAAACTATTTTTAATTTAGGGTTTTGGTCTGGTTGCCTGGCATAAAGACTCCTCGAACTTAAATAGTTCTCTGATATATTTTATAATAATTTCATTAAAATATATTTCAAATAAAATTTTAATTATAATAAAAAAATCATGTACGGAAAAATCAAATCTGACTTGCAAACCGAACTTCAGGACATAAAAGATTCTGGCTTATATAAAAAAGAAAGAATTATCACCACTCCTCAAAGTGCCGTTATAAAAACAGAATCTACGCCCGAAGTCATCAACTTCTGTGCGAATAACTACCTTGGACTCTCCTCTCATCCCAAGGTCATTGAAGCGGCCAAACAAACCATTGATGAATATGGTTACGGATTATCTTCCGTGCGTTTTATCTGCGGCACCCAAACCATTCATAAAAAACTGGAAGCTAAAATCTCAAAATTTCTAGGTACGGAAGACACCATTTTGTATGCCGCAGCCTTCGATGCCAACGGTGGCGTTTTTGAACCGATCCTGCACAAGGAAGATGCGATTATTTCGGATGCCTTGAACCATGCTTCCATCATTGACGGGGTGCGCTTGTGCAAGGCGCAACGATTCCGCTACAAGCACAATGACATGGCTGACCTGGAGGAGCAACTCAAAGCAGCAGCGGACTGTCGCAGAAAAATCATCGTGACAGATGGTGTTTTTTCTATGGATGGAACAATTGCACAACTGGATAAAATTTGTGACCTGGCCGATAAATACGACGCACTCGTAATGACAGATGAATGTCATTCTACGGGATTTATGGGAAAAACGGGGCGCGGGGTTCACGAGCTTCGGGGCGTCATGGATCGGGTGGATATTATCACCGGAACGCTTGGAAAAGCGTTGGGCGGAGCCTCTGGCGGTTTCACCTCTGGCCGCAAGGAAATTGTGGAAATGCTCCGCCAAAAATCACGGCCCTATTTATTTTCCAATACGCTGGCTCCTTCGATTGCCGGGGCCTCTATTGCCGTTTTGGATTTGCTTTCCGAGACGACTGCCCTTCGCGACAAGCTGGAAGCCAATACCAAATACTTCCGGGAGGAAATGACAGCCGCCGGTTTTGACATAAAACCGGGAGAACATCCCATCGTTCCCATCATGTTGTACGAGGCCAAGCTCGCTCAACAATTTGCAGAAAAATTATTAGAAAAAGGCATTTATGTTATTGGATTTTACTTCCCTGTTGTGCCAAGAGGAGAAGCCAGAATCCGGGTACAGATTTCTGCTGTCCATGAGCGCGAGCATCTGGATAAGGCGATTCAGGCATTTACGGAAGTGAAGCAGGAGTTGTTGTAATAGTTTTAGAATTTTTATAGGTGAGGTTGTAGTTTTAAGCTACAACCTTGCAGAATTTAATTATAAAATTCACTTATACGATTTAACAGATTTTCTAAATCCTGATGCAGGAAGCGATCTTCTCCCACGTAAGGAACTATTTTTCTAATATTTAACAAAAATTCTTTTGTAGAATCTGCTACCTTTATATTCAGTTTTTTATCAAACTGTTTCTTACGCAAATCAACAGCCTGCGCTCCGACGATCAACTGAATGGCCAGAATTTTTTCTACGTTGGCGATCATTTCCAAGGCTTGTCTTCCGGCGATGGGGCCCATGCTAACGTGGTCTTCCTGATTGGCGGAAGTAGGGATGGAATCCACCGAGGCCGGATGGCTCAGCACCTTATTTTCAGAAACCAAACCCGCAGCGACATATTGCAAAATCATTAACCCGGAATTGAGTCCGGGGTCTTCTGCCAGAAAAGCCGGAAGACCGTGGTTGTGATCTTTGTCCACCATTTTTGCGACCTGACGCTCTACGAGATTTCCAATTTCTGCAATGGCAATTTTTAAATAATCTAAAACTAAGGCGATAGGCTGACCGTGAAAATTACCGCCGGAATAGGCCCGTTCCATTTCTGGTTGAACGCTTTCTCCGTTGGGTAATTTTTTACCTGCTGTAAAAATAATGGGATTGTCCACCACGGCGTTGAGTTCGTCAGCTACTACGGACTGGACGTGTTCCATTGCTTTCCAGCTCGCTCCCAGAACCTGAGGAACGCATCGGATGGAATAGGCATCCTGAGGGATGGATTTTAGGTGAGCAAATGTTTTCAAAGATTGTATTGAACGCCAATTTGGATTTTCATTTTCCTCCGGGGCATTTTCTAACTGACAAAGAATATTATTTTTTCGTATTCCAAAAAAATCAGAATTTTTTAAACAGTCTCGTATTTTAGAAGCGATAATTTGCTGGCCGGAATGTCGTCTTACCAAGTGCAGTTTTTCATCAAAAGCATCCGAGCGGGCGCAAAGGCCTTCCATTATCAGCGCGGAACCTTTGACAGCCAGTTCCAGAAGTTGCCGGGTTTTGTGGGTGGCTAAAACGCCGAGGGCCGCCATGATAGTTGTCCCGTTAGTGAGAGCTAATCCTTCCTTGTAACTCAATTCGAATCCAAAGCCTTTTTCTGCCCATTTTGTTTTTAGAAGAACTTCCTTAGATTGGAATTTATAGTATTTTATAATTTTACCTTTTTTATTTTCAATATAAAAAGAAATATTTGTTGTATCTAAATTTAATTCATTGCATTCTTTTTCTTCTAATACAACATATCCCTCTCCGATCAAGGGAAGTGCCATGTGTGCCAGGGGGCAAAGATCTCCGCTTGCTCCTACGGAACCTTGCTGCGGAATCCAGGGCAGGATATTTTCCTGAAGCAGAAATTGCATTTTGCGAACGGTTTCTTCCTGAATACCGGAGAACCCGGCGAGTAATGTATTGAGCCGAATAACGAGAATCGCCCGGACGATTTCTGCAGAAAAAGGCGCCCCTGTCCCTACGGCATGGGAAAGTAATAAACGACGTTGCAATTCTACCGCATCTTTAGCATCAATGACGGTTGAAACATTAGGCCCGAAACCTGTCGTTACTCCATAAACCACCTCATTCTGATCAATGACTTTTTGGATAAACTGCCGACTGCTTTCCAGTTGAGTGGTATTTATTTCAAAAGATTGCCTCTCGACTGCAATTTTTATGACAATCTCAGGCGTCAGGGAATGTCCGTCCAGAATTAATTTTGACGACAAGATAAATTGGTTTTAAATATTTTAAAAATACACTAGCGATTCAATTTCTTATTACTTGAACCCTTGGATCCGTTCTAATTGAAAAATCATTAGAACCATTTATCCCGTAAAGATAAAACCTCTGTTGTTTTAATAAAACATAGGTTAGAAGATAAAACAAAAAAGCCGACCCTGACGGATCGGCTTTTTTAATTTTCTAATTAAATATATGAAAGATTATTTCTTTCTAAAGCGATTCAAAATATCTTTTGCGTGCTCTCCGGCAGCTTCGCGACCACCTAACCCGTAAGCCAGGGCAACTGCGATAGCAATAGCTCCTAATGTCAAACCAAAGGCCAACTCAACAATGCTGTTGGCGATGCCCATTGTACGTAGAGAAATAGCCAGGAATAATCCAAGGATAGCCCATCTTGCTATTGTAGCAATCGTTTTATTATCTTCTGACTTAGACAATGCTCCGTGAACCGTTGTGGCGATGAAGTTACCCAATACCATAATCAATAATCCAAACAAGATATGTCCGGTCATTTCCAAAATATTGTTCAGGATTTCAGACAAGCGGTCAAATTGTAACATTTCTACTCCGGTGATGATACCAAAGGCAACGAGGAAAAAGAAAACCAATCCGCTGATGATGCGGGATAAAGATTGTCCTTGCCCCATTACGCTACCTAATTGCATACGCTCAGGTAGGGTATCCGTACCCAGGCTTACCAATAAATCCTGTAGGAAAGAAGTCACGAAGCGACCACCAATTACAAACAAACCAATGACGGCTGCTGCTCCTAACAGGTTAGGTAGAATATTAAACATAGAACTCAATACTTCGTTAGCCGGGCCTGTGATGGCATCCAATTGAAGTGCGTTTAATGCCTGAATGATGAAAGGGAAAAGAATCAGAATAAAAGCTACTTTCTTCAGGATGTCCACTAAGCGATTAGTGTCTTTGATTCCCGATTTAAGCGCAATATTATCTACTACGCTTCCGCCCATAGAAATCAGGTTAGAAACAAATGTAGCGATAATATATCCGATAAATCCGATTACACCTGCTGCTACAAGATTTGGAATAAATCCAAAGAACTCATTCAGCATATTTTTGAGTGGATCGAGTACCTGGCTGATTCCCATTACTTCGAGAACAGTCAGTAGGACGACCAACATAATCAGATAATAAACCAAATTGGCAAAAAAGTTATTTGGAGAAACACTTCCGGTGGCTCCTCCCATTAATTTTTCGTCCCAGTTCGTTTTCTTCAGCATATTGCGAACCAGTCCTCTAATAGCGTTGGCAATAATCCAACCTATAAAAAGAATTAACAATGCTGTAAGAATGGTACTTACAGAATTGTTTAAACCTGTATATTCAAAAAATCCTTTAATTGTTCCTAAAAAGTTATCCATTATGTGTGTTTTAAAATGAAGAAATTAAGTTTTGGTTACTAAAATTGATTTAGTGGAGATTTTATAGATACTGTCATGTCACTTTTGACGACAAAAAAATGCTTTAGTAACATTTTATTAAGAATTTCCTTCAAAGAAATTGGATTTTTTTATGTTATCTTAACAAATACAGAATTTTTATAATAAAAACGGGTATCTGCAATGTGCAAATACCCGTTTTTAATTAGAAAATTTTTATTCTAGGCAGAAAAAGAGGTCCCGCAACCACAGGAATCTTTTGCATTGGGATTGTTAAAGGAAAACCCCCGGTTATTCAATCCGGATACAAAATCAATTTCCATACCCAACAGATAAATGGCATGAGCCTTTTCCATAAATACCCTGATGCCACTAATTTCGTAAACCTCATCCTTTTCCTTCTGAACATCAAAGCCCAGGATATAAGAAAACCCTGCACAACCTCCGCCTTTGACACCTACACGCAAGCCGTGATCCTCCGGAATATTTTGTTCGGTGGCAATAGCTTTAAGCTGCTCAACAGCTCCTAAGGTCAAAGTTATAGGTTGAGCGGTTTTAGGATTTGTATTTTTTGTCATTTTATTATTATTATCGTTCTGCAAATTTAAGGAAAAATGATGCTTTGACAAATTTCACCTCAGGGGAGGTGTATTTTTTTAGTACAATAACATTATAATAAACAAATAAGTTGCCGAATTGATCATTTGCAAAGCAAAAGGCTTTGCTTATTTTTGCGGCGCTGTTCATCCTGACAGCAATAAAGAAAAATTATATGTTTTTAGAAACCATTTTAGAAATAGTAAAAATAACCCTCCCGGCCATCGTTGTGTTTGCAACGGCCTATTATCTAATCAAAAGCTTTTTTAATAAGGAATATCAGGTGCGCATGCTGGATATGAAGCAAAACAGGCAAAATGCGACTGTCCCGCTCCGCTTACAAGCCTATGAAAGACTATCACTATATTGCGAACGAATTAGCATACCTAACCTTATTTTGCGACTACGGGCAAAGGAGACCACCACAGCTGAATTGAGGCTTGCCTTGCTCATCGCTATTCAGCAGGAATATGAACATAATGTTACCCAACAGGTTTACGTCTCTCCTACCCTTTGGCAAATTATAAAACTGGCTCGCAATACAACTGTTGATGTTATCAATGAGGTGGCCTCCAGGATGACAGCAGATTCGGACAGCCTTGAATTTAGCCGGGAATTACTGGTGCGGGTGGAGGAGTTACAAGTTACCCCTACAGACAAAGCTCTGGCTGCTATTAAAAAAGAGGCTGCTATTCTCCTTTAGAGCTTTTTCTCGTTTTGTTATTTTTATAAAAATAAAACACATATAAAATGAAACGTTTTCCCCTTTTCCTTTTGCTTGTGATATTGGGGTTCTCCTCCTGCAAGCAGTATACCTACCTCTCGAATATTGAATCTGGTCCCTATAAACTCTCTGCTGAATCTGAAATAAAACCTGACCAAGAAATTGTAAAAGTCATTCAACCTTATAAGGAAAAACTCGATGCAGAGATGAACGAGGTAATTGGTATTTCTGAAATGAACCTCACCAAGGCCAAACCGGAATCTACCTTAGGCAATTGGGTTAGTGATCTCCTGAAGCAAAAAACAGAGGACTATTATGGTCAGGATATTGATTTTGCCGTAGTAAATTATGGCGGGCTACGAATCCCTACTCTTCCGAAAGGAAACATAACTAAAGGAAAAATATATGAACTAATGCCTTTTGACAATATGATCGTCGTCGTTCATCTGGATTTTGCTACGATGCAAAAGATGTTTGATAAGATGGCAGAGAAGGGCGGCTGGCCGATAAGTGCCGAGGTACGCTACGAAATCGCAAATGGAAAAGCTAAAAACATCACAATCAAGGGTAAATCTATTGATAAAAATTCTATTTATAAAATGGGCATATCTGATTACATCGCAAATGGGGGCGATGGTTGTGACTTCTTAAAATCGAGGCCCACCGACAACACAGGCCGATTATTGCGGGACTCCTTTCTTGAATTTGTAACAGCAGAAAACAAGGCCGGCAGAAAGCTGCAAAGCCAATTGGACGAGCGCGTAAAAATTCGATAAAACATTATTACTATAAAAAAAATACATTGTTTTTATCCACCATGATTTTTTTCTAATGTGAATTTTACTACCCCTTTCAACTAGCTGACAATCAACTCAATACAATTTAAATTAAAAATTGCTATCTTACTTCTCCACAACTTATCAACAATACTTCTCCGAGTGGTTAACAAGCAATTTTCAATTTCCTTTTTTGATTCCTTTGGCCTTTTTGTAACTTTATACTCACGAAAGAAATCGGGCCGTAGCGAAACCCCCATATCCCAAAAAAGTTTACAAATAGGTTTCTTACTACACATCCCATATTCATCCCAAGTTTGATTATATAAACTAAAACCTCATAGGTAAATCTTAAATGAAGCATTTACTTAACAGACGATCATTTCTCAAAACTGCCGGAGGGTTGACCCTCGGAGCCGGACTTGCAGGTTGGCCTTTTGCTGCCCTTGCTGCCCCGGACATGGTCAAAATTACCGTCCTGCATACCAACGATGTTCACAGTCGATTGGACCCCTTTCCAATGGATGGTGGCAAAAGGCAGGGTCTGGGAGGAGTTGCTAAACGAGCGGCTTTAATCAAAAAAATCCGCCAAGCAGAACCCCACGTTTTACTGTTTGACTGCGGAGATATTTTTCAGGGAACGCCCTACTTCAATTTCTTTGGAGGAGAGCCGGAAATCAAACTGATGTCCCTGATGCAATACGATGCTGCCACTCTCGGCAATCATGATTTTGATGCTGGTCTTGACGGTTTAATTAAACAACTACCCCACGCCCAATTCCCCTTTATCAATTGTAATTATAACTTTTCAGATACACCCCTGAATGGAAAAACAAAACCCTACACGATTTTTAATATTGATAAAATAAAAATTGGAGTTACCGGTGTGGGAATTGAGCTAAAAGGTCTCGTGCCTGGTAACTTATATGGAGATACCCAATACCTCGACCCCATTACTCAAGTTAACGAAATCGCCCGGATTTTGAAAGAAGAAGAGAAATGTGATTTTATTATATGTCTTTCTCATCTGGGTTACGAATATAAATCAGATAAAATTTCTGATAAAGTGCTTGCCGAAAATAGTTATCACATCGATCTAATTCTAGGCGGACACACCCACACATTCATGGAGCAGCCTGACTCCACGGTAAAAAATAAAAACGGGCACCCGGTAATTATCAATCAGGCTGGCTGGGCAGGTATTATGCTTGGACGACTGGATATTTACTTTGAAAAGAGCAAGAAAAAGAATTGTGTTACCTGTAAAAATCAATTTATAAGGTAATTGATTAGTTTAACTTTTTTGTTTATAAAAGTGTTAAATTTTAGCAAAAAGTTTAAATTTTATTTTTTTCCTGCCTCAAAATTTTCGTTCTTTGGAGAGCAATCTACATAACCACACATTTAACTTGCGCTCCTCAAATTTGTATTGTTCCTAATAGGACAATATCTAAACTGAAACCAATCCAACGTGGATTCAGGTACTTACCTTTTTAAATAATGAAATGGAAGGTTTCATTATTTAAAAGGGCTTCCTGTCCCCGGTTGGTTTGGCAAATTCCTGAACGCAGGAAGAAAAAAACTAAAAAATAACTTTTGGCCACCAATTAAAAAGTACCTTTATGATGTTCAATGAATTTCGCCCCCAACAAACTGAACCATCTGTGCACATGCCTAAGGATTATGAAAAACTTTGGGACAGCTGCCTGAATGTGATTCGGCAAAATGTCAACCAACAAAGCTTCAAGACCTGGTTCGGTCCTATCCGACCCGTCAAGCTGGAAGGACCTGTATTAACGATACAGGTGCCTAACAAGTTTTTCTATGAATGGCTGGAAGAACATTACGTAAATCTGCTAAAAAAATCTATCCACCAGGAATTGGGTCCGGAGGGCCGATTGGAGTATCAGGTACTGCTCCCATCTGCTAACCAACCGGTGACAGAAAAAGAAGATCACGGCCCTATCCTGCCAACGGATCAAATCAAAAATCCATTTGTTATACCGGGTATAAAAAAATTAAAAATTGAGTCCAGGCTCAATCCTATTTATACTTTTAAAAACTATGTAGAGGGCGATTGCAACCGATTGGCTCGCTCTGCAGGGATGGCCGTGGCTAAAAAGCCGGGGGAAACGGCCTTCAACCCGCTTTTTATTTTTGGAGATGTAGGATTAGGTAAAACGCACCTCGCCCATGCGGTCGGGAATGATGTTTTACAAAATCAACCCAACAAGACGGTACTATATGTATCCTCTGAAAAATTTACCAACCAGTTTATTCAGTCCCTTAAAAATAATGCGACAGATGACTTCGTAAATTTTTACCAGATGATCGATGTCCTCATTGTGGATGATATTCAGTTTTTGGCGAATAAAAAGAAAACACAGGAAATTTTCTTCCATATTTTTAATCAATTGCACCAAAGTGGTAAGCAGTTGATCCTTACATCTGATCGTCCGCCTAAGGATTTGGATGGAATGGAAGAAAGACTTATCTCTCGTTTCAAGTGGGGATTATCTGCTGACCTTAGTGCGCCGGATTTTGAAACACGCATCGCTATTTTAGAAAAGAAAATGAACCGGGAAGGGGTAGAGTTACCTTATAATGTTACAGAATTTATTTGTTTTAATATAAAAAAGAATATCCGTGAGCTGGAAGGCGTTTTGATTTCGCTGATTGCTCAATCCTCTCTCAACCGACAGGAAATTGATATTGACTTAGCAAAAAATGTGATAAAGAAATTTGTCTCCCAAATTTCTAAAGAAATCACAGTAGAATTTATCCAAAAACTCGTAGCAGAACATTTTGATGTTTCTGTAGAAAAATTGCAGGGCAAAACCCGGAAACGCTCTATTGTTATTGCTCGTCAGTTGTCCATGTACCTGGCTAAAAATATGACTAACCAATCACTGAAAGCCATTGGAGAAAATTTTGGCGGTCGGGATCACAGTACCGTTATATATTCCTGCAAGGCTGTTTCCGATCTTCTGGATACCGATCCTTTCTTTAAGGATACGGTAGATGAACTGGAGAAAAAAATAAAAATGAGTTTGCACGGATAGCCGGGAACTTTTTTCCTCGGAAATTTATTTAAGGAGTATGCAAATTTTTATGGCATAAAGGTTGTCAAAAGATAAAAAGTTTCTAAATTTGCAGTCCTTAAAAAGATTTTGATAAAGTTTCAACTTCTGTACGGTGAGATGGGTGAGTGGCTGAAACCACCAGTTTGCTAAACTGGCGTACTTTTAACGAGGTACCGCGGGTTCGAATCCCGCTCTCACCGCCAAAAAAAATATTTTTTAAAGTGTGCATTTTTTAAATTTACACTTTGTTCGGGGTGTAGCGCAGTCCGGTTAGCGCACCTGTTTTGGGAACAGGGGGTCG
>JAHDCK010000158.1:4506-10121 GCA_020629915.1 Saprospiraceae bacterium | reverse complement strand
GTCATCCGAAATCCTCCAAATACATTATCTATATTCTTTATTTCTTCGATTAACTCATCTTGAATCGATTTAATACAGAAGTAGTATATACAGGTCGCTGCAAGTTCATACGATTTGATTTTCCTCAAAATTCCCATTGACTTTGGAGCATAAAAGTATAATGGCGGAGCAAAATGGAATGTACCTTTAATAATAGACATAGCAACTTCTTTTAAAAATTCTACTCTATCTATATCTTCAAAATCAATAATATCGTTAAAGGTTCTATCCTTACATATATGATTCCAAAACCGTTTATCTATACTCCCTATAAGTTGTTTTATCTTGATCACTCCTATCTTTCGTTTTATTGTTTTGCCTACAACGTTCCTCTGGATTTCGAGCGGAGCGAGGATTGCAGAGCAACGTCCCAATACCTTTCACCCCTAATTTAAGATATAAACCACAATTGCGAAATATATTTTCCATAAGCACAATTGCCCATACACCCACCCATCTAGATTCAGGCACACAGTTTTAAAAAAATCCTCCCCCAAAAATAAAAAACCAAAATTAAATCCATAAGAAAAATGCTATTTTGTTTAAAAACAAACCAAAAAAAATCCCAACCCCGAATCGGGATTGGGATGCTAAATCCAATAAAACAAATTTACTCCTTCGCCACACTCGTAGAGATTTTATCCACGATCACCCAATGGCCCTTTATTTTCATCAGGTTAAAATAATCCGTGAACAGTCGCTTGGGCGTTTCGAGTTCTACCTTGGCAGAGCCGATTTTTCCTTCCGTCACATTTATGGAAACAATGCGCCCCTCTGAATTTTCCCGGCGAGGACGGGGCTTAAAAAATCCTAAATAAGTTGGCCGGGGTATCACCAGCACCTCTCCGTTTTTTATATTTTTTAACTGGCAGGTTTGGTGCATAGCTTTTCCCAGCTTTGTCGTATCGCCGGTCAACCAGCCTTCAAAATACATATCGATGGTGCCGCAGATCAATTCGTGATCGGTGGCTTTCTCCTGGGCCTGCGCAATGGAGAAACTAAATAGAATCGCTAAAATGATTAATATGATTTTTTTATTCATGATAATAAGTTTTATAATTTAATAAATATTTAAAAATCAAATCTCCTGTTTATTTTAAAACTAACGCCCCAGTCTTTGGGATTCAAATTGTTATCAAAATTATTTGAAAAAACAAAATAAATATAACTCAGCGGTTTGTATTCCCACTGGAAGCGACTGTTTATATTAAAATTATTTTGTTGGGTATTGTATTGCAAATACGTCGTCCAGTTCATTCGGTTGTTCAGATAAACCTCCGAAGAAAACTTCGCCAGATGAAAAGATTTCCGTCCGAGTTCTCCGAGGTTTATATCATTCATTTCATATATAATAGAAAAAACCGCGCGAGGAAGCATGCGATAACTAATTCTTCCAAAAGGATTTATCCTGAATCCATTGTAAAATTGTCCAAACTCAAACTTGGTGGCAAAGTAAAATTTTCGATTATTCGGAGACCAGTATCCCGTTCTTCCATAAGTAAAATTGTATTCACCCGGTTGGATGTAATTTCCGTTTTGCAATACGTCAAAATTATATTGTAAATTATCATATTGATTCATGACCACGGCATAAACATAACTCCGGTTTTTAAACCGAATGGCAAACGGACTTAAGAAAAGGAAATAGTCTTTTAGTTGATTATTGGCATCGAGGGTCGTCCTGTTTTCCAGCCAAAACCGACGTATCCAATCTATGTGTTTTGAGTTTTCCGGAAAATGTTTTAGCTGGACATCTCCTCCCGTTCTGGTGTAGGATTCTCTGATCGTCGTTCCGGTAGAGGCATCATAATTATATAAAAAAGGAATAAACCCGGTTTCTGCTATATAATTTTTTTCTATTTTATTGACAAAAGCGGAGGCGTTCCATTTTCTTTTTTGATAGAAAACCTCTGCAAAATAATTGCCGTTCTTTTTGTTCGTTTCATTGGTGAAGGCCTGGGAAGCTTTAACTTCTCCGCTCCATACATTGTTTTTTGATTTATAATTAAATCCTCCGCCTCCAATCCTGTTGTATAATTTTCCTTGCTGGGTGTTTATCATAAATATAGTGGCATTAAACAAATTGGACAAGTTTTGTTGGCCAACTAAAACGGAATAATTTTTCCCTTTTATTTCTTCTGTTTCTTTGGTTTGCACATTCAATAAACCGATTCTGGTTTTAGTTCCTATGTTGCCTGAAACTTTTCCACCGAATAAAATATCCGTCTCCGAACCAATTCTCCGACTGTTAAACGGGTTGCCAAAATAACTTCCGAGATTGTTAAACAAGTCACTGTTTTCCAAAAAGAATTTTCTGCGCTCCGGAAAGTTGATGGCAAAGCGAGATAGATTCGTGACTTGTTGATCCACTTCCACCTGAGAAAAATCCGGATTGATCGTAGCGTCCAATCGCAGGGAAGGGGTGATCGCATATTGACCATCGAGGCTCGGAATAAATTGGCGGTTGCTGGTTTCTGCAATTTTATCTTCTGCGTAATTTATGGAAACAGAAGGGAGGAGGGAAAATTTTTGGGTGACTTTTTCAGGCAGATTTTCCAGTCGAAATTTTTTCGTAAAACGCAAATCGTATTGAGCAAAATTTCTTGGACTTTGCGCCAAAGTACTAAACTGAACCTGCTTGGTATCATTGGTAAAAAACTGTATTCCCCATATATTTTTTTCTGCTTTAAAATTGATAGCATTTAACGGAATAGCAATTTCATAATATTTATTTTTTCCATTTTTAGAAACTTCACTGTACCATACCGTACTCCAACTCGAATTGAGTTGGTTAATATTTCCCATCAGTGCATCGTACTGAACACCACTTGCATTGACTCCAAATAGATAACCATTGTTCCCTTCATTATACGGGTCTAATACAATACCAAAACAATCACTTATTGATATAATATCATCATATATGTCTCTTTTTAGGGAAGCAATATTATTTCTTTCTTCTGCATCCCGATATAAAACACCAATGTATAAGAACTTTTTATTATGAAATATTTTTAGTTCTGTTTGGTTGTCTGCCAGTCCTTCATCATTGGGGAATTGATTGTAGAAGCCGGAAATGACTGACAAATTTTCCCAAACCTGATCATCCAGAACCCCATCAATTTTTGCTGTTACCTCCAGATAGGGGATAGTCATAACTTCTGAATCCTGAGCCTGTATTCCCAATGACCAAAAACAAAGAATGGTAAATAATATTTGTTTCATAATAATATAAAATTCTGATTAAAACAATACCCTGAGTTCTTTTTCTGCAATTTAGGGGAGAATAAATCGCATTTCAGGCTTAGTAGAAGTAGGATGAATTACCGTATAAGAAGAGGTAATTTTTTTTCTTTTTGCCTTGATTTTCCCGATTTGAAAGCAACTTAGACGGGGTTTCCACGTTTATAGACACTTAATCCCCGTTTGTAGATTTTCGAGGTATCTTTAGAAAAATTACTGTACATTTATCGAATGCCGCTATATCTCCGACATATCATTTTTTGGATAATCATTTATATTTTATGGGTGATTATGAAATCCTACGGCGTTTTTACTTTTCCGTATTTTCTGCTTATCGCATTAAATGTTTTATTATTTATAATTGCTTATTATGTGCTGGTTGGAATTCAGGTTCCTTTATGGTACAATCGAGGAAAAATGATTTCCTTTGGGTTGAGTCTGGTCGCATCTTCCTTTTTCTTATATGCTTTATGGCGAATAACCGGGGAGTATTGGTTGGATGATTTGGTATATCGAACTTATGATCCGCCCTTTATGACCCTGGGAGATTACTTGCTGGAAACGGTACAAAATTATACCCCTCCAATGGCCTTGCTAGCCTGGGAAACCGATCTCAAGCGAAGGAAGGAATTGGAACTAGCCCAGCAGTTGGAACAGGAAAAACTGGAGAATGAATTGAAATTTCTCAAGGCGCAAATCAATCCGCATTTTTTGTTTAACACCCTTAATAATCTTTATTCCTTCGTTGTCAATAAATCTCCGCAGGCTCCGGAAATGGTTTTGAAATTTTCCGGTGTATTGGATTATTTGTTATATAAAAGTCAGCGGGAAACCGTTCCGTTAAAAGAAGAAATCAAAACCATCGATAACTTTTGCGGTTTGGAAAAATCCCGGTACGGAGATAGGTTAGAAGTGGAATATAAGACGGAAGGTAATCTCTCGGTTCCTGTTTCTCCGCTCATTTTATTATCTATCGTAGAAAACGCTTTTAAGCATGGAGCAAGCGGGGATATCGATCAACCTAAAATAAAAATTAATATAAAAGAAAAGGATAAGTTTATATTCTGCAATGTTTGGAATACAAAAAGTTCTTATAATGGAGAATTAAATGACAGTTATAAAAAAGGAATTGGATTAGCCAATATAAAACGCCAATTACATTTGTTATATCCCAATAATCATCAATTGATTTTGGAAGACAAGGAAGCCTCCTTCAATGTTTCGCTCACTATAACGCCAAAAGCATGAGCAGAATAGACGCCCTTTCTCAGCCCCGAAAAAATATTTGGACTCATGCCTTGATTTGGGGTTTTATTTATATTGTTTATACCTCTATATTGTCCTTCAAAGGTTCGTATATTACTTTTTTGCAATTGAATTTAGTTAATATTCCTTTGTTCATGTTGGCGTATTATCTGCTTCGACATGTTCAAATTCCCTACCTCCTCAATCGCGGCAAACTTGTTTTATTTGTGCTAAGTCTTATAGTGACGGCTGCCGTTTGTTTCTTTCTTTATTTATTTGCCTGGGTATATTGGCTCGATGCTTTGTTTGGAAAAGATGGAGAAATTCCTTTTCTCAATGCCAGTGGTTGTTTAGTCAAAACCATCCGTTATTATTCTCCAGCAGTGGCGTTGCTGGCTTTAGAATCTCATCATGAAAGAAATAAGGAGTTGGCTAGAATTAATATATTAAAAAAGGAGAAAATAGCAAATGAACTCAAGTTTTTAAAAGCACAAATCAACCCTCATTTTTTGTTTAATACTTTAAATAATTTGTATTCTTTTGTGGTGGCAGATTCGCCAAAGGCTCCGGATATGATTTTGCGATTGTCCGCTATATTGGATTATGTATTATATAAAAGTCAAAAGAAACAAGTCTTGCTCCAGGAAGAAATAGAAACGATAGATAATTTTTTAGAATTAGAAAAAATACGATACGGAGATCGCCTGACTGTTGAGTTTTATAAAAACATTAATGCCAATTCGTATATTTCTCCTTTAATTTTATTGTCTGTTGTAGAAAATGCCTTCAAGCATGGAGCAAGTGGAGATATAGATGCTCCCGGAATTGTCATTAATATTTCTACGGAGGAAGATACGGTTTCCTGTGATGTTTGGAATACCAAAAGTGCTCACAACGGCGAAAAAAATGATGCCTATAAGGAAGGCGTTGGTTTGTCCAATATCAAGCGACAACTCCTCCTGCTTTATCCTGATCGGCATGAACTGACCATTCGGGATTCGGACAACAGTTTCCAGGTTTTATTAAGTATAACAAGTAAAAACAAATATGAATAAGATTAAATGTTTGTTAGTGGATGATGAGCCACC
>JAHDCK010000158.1:0-4406 GCA_020629915.1 Saprospiraceae bacterium | reverse complement strand
ACGGGTTTGAAAATTATTTCCCAATGCAAATTTTCTCCATAAAAATAGAATTCTTATATTTAAATTTACAAAAGTAAATCCCCGCAGCCAATTCATGCCCGGCAAATAAAATCCGATGCCGACCCGCAGGCTGCACGCCATCATATAAATTTTTTATCACCTTCCCGGAGACATCGAGCACTTCAATTTCCACCGATTGACTTTCATTCAAATCAAATTGAATATAACTTTTAGCACTCACCGGATTCGGAAAAATTTTCAAATTCAGTTCCCTCGCCAAAACATTTTCCGAAGAAACGGGAACCGTGTCTTGCTCAAAACTAATAAACAAAACCTCACTACTCATGGGGATTCCTAACATATCAATTTCTTTGGCATAACCAATATCCGCCGGCGCACTGAGCAGGGGAGTGGATATAATTTCGGACATTGTGAAATCCGGATTGTAACGCGTAATCCGAGCGGGCGACCAGGAAGAAAGATAATAATATCCTTCGTTGTCTTCATCAATGCCATCAATATTCATTAGGTTGGTCGTCGTGACAATTGAAACCATATTCGTTGCCAAATCCACTGCTTTGACAGCAGCATTGCTTCCCCAGTTGACAAAGAGCAGACGGTTGTTGGTCGGGTCATGCACGATGCCATTCGGAGTGGTTTGGGTGTTGGAGACGATTTCTGATACAACTGGATTGCTTAGATCGGAAACATCTATTTTATATATTTTTTTACTGCTAAAATCCGTCGCATACAAATTAGAAACCCCATCATTGGTCAGTCCATTTAAGAAACTTGCGCCCGGAATCGTAGCGACACTGACTTCCATTTCCGTATTTAAGTCATACCCAATGACATTGCCACCGTGAATTCCAAAAACAATATCGCCCATGACTTCCAGTCCATAACTGGTCGCCCCGGTTCCAAAATAACTCAGGTTGCCCTGTCCGTCATCTGCAATGATCCGGTCGCCATTTGAGGCAAGCCATTGCTGGTTGATGGGATCGTATTCTATGCTTTCGGTGTAGGTGTAGGTTTGCCCTGAAAGGTGATAAGAAGTCAGGATGAAAACTAAAGCGAAAAATATTGTATATTTCATTTTTTTGTTTATTTAATTGTGTATTGAAAGGTACAAATTATTTTCTAATTTTAGGTTTGCAAAATATGTATTGTTAAGATTTTATAATTTATACAAATGCCAAAAATAAAAACCGGACGCTACCAACACTTCAAAGGAAATTTCTACGAAGTGATCGACCTGGCACAACACACAGAAACAAACGAAAAACTCGTATTATATACACCATTATATGAATTGCCGGGCCTGCTGGAAGAATACGGCAGCCGACCACTCTTTGTTCGTCCTTACGAAATGTTTTTTGAAACGGTTGAACGGGACGGAAAAGTGATGCAGCGATTTAGATATGTAGGAGAAGAGTAGGTGGTTTTTATTAGCAATTCATATATGAAAAATAAAGTTTTGTTATGCTGGATGTCACGGATGGGCCTAATTATTCTATTTAGAATTTTAAAATAATTTATAAAATAAAACATGATTAATAATAGTTCTTTGATTGTAAATGAGAAGATTTCCACCTGGGTAAAATTTTTTTCCTTCCTTTGCCTGTTCTTTTGTATAATAGAAAGTCAAGCCCAAACTGAGTCCATTCGTATTGATTTTGGATTGAATGATTCTGATGCGCCCTGGAATAATCTATCCAATCCAACCAATGGCCAAATTTCAAATCTGATCAATTCCTTTGGATTAGCTACAAATGTTAACCTGGCAGTCACGGATGCTTTTCATGGTGTGAACTCTAATGGAACCATCAATCCGAATCCGGTATTGGGGATTCCGGGTACGGCTAGTGGAGATAGTTTTTTTGGAAATACAGAATTGTTCTCAGGAGTGATCGAACCGACAGGAGGAATTACCATTTCTAATTTGGATATAAATAAATTGTATACAATTTCTATCTTTTCCTCCCGATTGGCTACGGATAACCGCGAAACCCAATACAGTATTTCTGCTGCTTCCGCAGATACCCTTTTTCTTCAGGTGGCCGACAATACAGATACCATCGTGACCACATCGGTTTATCCAAAAAACAATGGGACCATTTCCATTTCGGCCACTCCGGGTCCAAACAATAATAATATATATGGATTTTTTTATTTAGGAGCAATCGTCCTGGAATATGAGGCCGATCCCCTTCCGACTCCTTCCCTGAGTTTGCTGTCGCCCAATGGAGGGGAATATTGGCAATCGGGAAAAACGGCGACCATTCGCTGGCAACCGGTTTTAGTTCCTCAGGTTATATTAGAATATTCTACAAATGACGGAGCCAGCTGGACGACCATTGATACTCTTCCGGGCATTCAAAATTCCTACGACTGGCTCATTCCCAATATCCCAACCCAGGAAGCTCTGGTAAGCGTCCGATGGGATACCTTATCGGATCAAAGTACTGCCCATTTTGAAATTGCAGATGATACCACCCGGTGTGCTATTGTCGTCATCGGTTCCTCCACTGCGGAGGGCGTGGGAGCTTCCATCCCGGATAGTGCCTGGGTGAATCGGTTTCGGAACGAACGGGCATCAGATACCCGGTTTGAAGTGATTAATTTAGCGAGAGGTGGTTACACTACTTATCATTTGTTACCGACGGGTTCTCCGATTCCCGGTGGAATAAATATAACGGTAGATACAGAAAGGAATATCACTAAGGCACTAAGTTTCGATCCTTTTGCCATAATCATTAACCTTCCTTCCAATGATGCCGCGAATAATTTTCCGGTGGCGGATCAGATGGCCAATTTTCGATTGATGACCGATGCCGCCGAGGCTATGGACGTTCCGGTTTGGGTGTGTACCACTCAGCCCCGTAATTTTAACGTTGCCAGTCTAAGGGCGATGCAGATGGAAGTCCGGGATTCTATTTTGGCGATCTACGGCGAAAAGGCCATTGACTTTTGGGATGGGCTAGCCGACCCGGATGGGTTTATTTTACCGCCAGTGAATTCCGGGGATGGGGTGCACCTCAATGATGCCGGGCATAAAATCTTATATGAACGAGTTATAGATAAACAGTTGGATACCCTTTGCGGATATTCGTTTGTGCCAACGAATTTAGAAAATCCTATTATAGATATTGATATTTTAATTTATCCTAATCCGTTTAAAGACGTCCTTCATTTTGAATTGGATGTGGCAGAGGCGGGAACATTGGAAATTAAGATCCACAATCGGATGGGACAATTACTCAATCATCAAACTGTTTTTCTGGAAGCCGGAAACAATCGCCCTGTTTTATATTTAAAAAATAATAAAGAAGAAGGGGAAGGTTTGATTTTTCTATCCCTCCAATTTCTCGACCGGTCACCTCCGTTTTCTCAAACCTTTTCATTGGTCAGAGGGGGCTAATGTAAAAAATAAACCCACGATTGTAGAAAATTACAATCGTGGGGTATTTTTTGATTCAAGTGATTTCCATTGGTTGCTAGTTTGCGGTAGATTCTATTTATTGAGGGGTAAGGGTAAAGGTGCAAGTTATATTACCTCCGATGGTTGAGTTTACTGTTACCACTCCATTTTCATCAATAGAACCACCACCTTCTTCTGATAGACAGCCCGAACAAGCCATTTGGGTGGGCAAATCAAAGGTATTTGAACCAGTTATGGTTAATTCATAAGTAACAGGAATAGAAGACTGATCATCAGTCATATTTAATAAGAATTTTGTATCATCTGAGTGCGCTTCTATTGAGACATCAGATAGGGGATTATTGCCATCACTGCAAACTGCTTCGCCAGTATATGTGCCAATATACTTATCTCTCGAAAGTGTTGAGCAATCCATCCCTTCGTAGCCCACGACACATTCACAGGTGCCATCCACACATGAACCTCCGTTAGCACAAACGAGATTTCCGGTTAAACAAACATCTTCGGTTTCGCAATTTGTTCCGGAGAAACCGATTGGACAATCACAGGTTCCTTCTAAACAGGTTCCCCCATTTTGACAAGTGACGCCTTCACAAGGATCGGGATCTTCCAGTTCACAAGATGACATTAAAAACAAAATGCCCAATAAAGACATAAAAAATAAACTAATTTTAAAATTTTTCATTGTTAAAATGATTTTAAAAGGTTAAATAAAATAAAAAACAATAGATTTGTTCTGGTCGAACAAGTCTGTTAGTTACCTCCAGATAAAGCGCGAGATAACGATGACAAGGAGTCGTCGTTATTTGATGTGTAAATTTTTTTTTGTGCTTTTTGATTGGGAACTGTGGAACGAAAATGGAGAGGAGGTTTTCCTGCCTTATTTTTTCATTAAAAAACCAGGGCAGAATTCTGCCCCGGCTGGCAATTAAAATCACCTAATGAAAAATTTAGATTTATATCT
>JAHDCK010000157.1:3873-10225 GCA_020629915.1 Saprospiraceae bacterium | reverse complement strand
AAATTTAATTAGAATATGTCTTCTTCCCTAAAAGGCAAAAAAATTGTCCTTGGTATCTCCGGCAGCATAGCTGCATATAAATCAGTTTTTCTGCTTCGCCTGTTGATAAAAGCCGGAGCTGAGGTTCAGGTGTTGATGACGGAGGCCGCCACCAAATTTGTAGCACCCCTGACTTTTTCCACTTTATCTAAAAACCCGGTTCATACCGAGGTCGTCTCCGAGGAAAGCTGGAACAATCACGTCGAATATGGATTGTGGGGAGATGCCTATCTCATTGCTCCTGCTACGGCCAATACCCTGGCAGGCATGGCAGCAGGTATATGTCAGAATATGGTACAGGCCGTTTATCTGAGTGCGCGTTGCCCGGTTTTCTTTGCACCCGCCATGGATTTAGATATGTGGGTGCATCCGGCCACCAAGAAAAACAAACAGACTTTGGAGGGCTATGGCAATCAGTTTATCCCGGTAGAAGATGGAGAACTGGCGAGTGGCCTGGTAGGGAAAGGACGCATGGCTGAACCCGAAAATATCATAGCCTTTCTGGAAAGGTATTTTAATAAAACACAAGATCTGCTGGGAAAAAAAATTCTTGTAACGGCAGGACCGACCTATGAACCAATTGACCCGGTGCGTTTTATCGGTAATCGATCCTCTGGCAAAATGGGTGTTGCCATCGCTGAGGCAGCAGCGGAGAGGGGAGCTAATGTTCAACTCGTCTTGGGGCCATCCGTTTTAGATGTAAATCATTCTAATATTAAAATTATACGGGTAAAAACAGCAGAGGAAATGTACCAGGCTAGTGTAGCTGTTTTTGGGGAAATGGATGCCGGGATTATGGCAGCAGCCGTAGCAGATTATACCCCACAAGATGTTTCTGATATTAAAATCAAAAAGAAAACGCCCGGCTTGACCCTCGAACTTAAAAAAACGAAAGACATCGCTGCTCATCTTGGCAAAGAGAAAAGGGAGCAACAACTATTGGTAGGATTTGCTCTGGAAACTAATAATGAACTGGAAAATGCTTCCGCTAAATTAAAGAAGAAAAATTTTGATTTCATCGTTTTAAATTCTACCCGCGATAAAGGAGCGACCTTTGGGTATGATTCTAATAAAATTACAATTATAAATAATAAAACAGAGCGTTTGGAGTTTGAATTAAAATCGAAGCGAGCGGTGGCAGAAGATATTTTGGATCACTTGGTCACTTATTTTTAATTTTATATTTATAATTAGATGAAAAGACGCTGTGCCTGGGCTGAGAAAAACGAAAAGGAACAACAATACCACGATGAAGAATGGGGTGTCCCTGTTCATGACGATCGGTTATTGTTTGAGTTTTTGATATTGGAAGGAGCGCAGGCCGGATTGAGTTGGTCTACGATTTTGGCGAAACGGGAAGGCTATCGCAAGGCATTTGATAATTTTGATGCGAAGAAAATTGCGAAATATTCAAATAAAAAAATCCAATCCCTGATTGAAAACAAAGCCATCGTCCGCAACAAGTTGAAAATCAATGCTGCTGTAACCAATGCAAAGATTTTTCTGGAAGTCCAAAAAGAGTACGGCAGTTTTGATGCGTTCATCTGGAGTTTTGTCAAGGGAAAACCCATTCAAAATAAATGGAAAAACAGGGAAGATGTTCCAGCCAAAACGGACATCTCAGATGAAATGAGTAAAGCCCTGAAAAAGAAGGGATTCAAATTCGTAGGCTCAACTATTTGTTATGCCTTTATGCAGGCCGTCGGGATGGTCAATGATCATACAGTAGATTGTTTTAGGTATAAAGCATGTAAAAAATAGGATTGTCGGGTTTTGATTTTATAAAAAATTTAAAACCATACAACTCTCGCATTATTTTTGATAACTTTATTGCAGAACATATTGATAAATGAAAATGAAATACTTTTTCCTGTTTTTAACCTTGATTTACTTCGGTACCAACCACGCCCAGGAAATCAATGTGGAAGTCACCGTTAATACTCCAAAACTGCAAACTGCAGACCCTAAGGTTTTTAAGAATTTGCAAAATACCATGAGGGAATTGCTCAATAACCAGAAATGGACCTCTGATGAATTTGAACAGAAAGAGCGGATTGACTTAAAAATGAGTCTCACGATAAGTGAAGAAATTTCAAGTACGCGGTTTAAGGGAGAATTAGCCATCAGTGCGGTACGTCCAACTTACCAAAGTTCCTACGAAACACCATTGATGAATCACCTTGATAAGGATGTTGTTTTTGACTTTCATGAATTCAGCCCACTGCAATATTCAGAAAATGCCTTCACAGATAATTTGGTATCTGTTCTGGCATTCTATGCCTATATCGTTTTAGGATTGGATTATGATTCTTATTCTCCCTACGGAGGCGAACCCTATTTTCAAAAAGCATTAGATATTGTCAGTAATGTTCCGCCTTCTGCCACATCAACCTATCCGGGATGGCGATCATTAGAAAACCGAAATCGCTATTGGATGGTGGAAAACTGGCTAAGTCCACGAGTAAAACCCATGCGCCAGGCTATGTATGATTATCATAGACAGGGACTGGATGTAGCTCATACAGACGTAGAAACCGCCAGAGCAAATATGCTGGAGGCTTTGACGGATATTGATAAAGTGAATAAGGCTTATCCCAATTCAGTGGTGATAAATGCCTTTATCAATGCGAAGTCTAATGAAATTATAGAAATCTTTAAAGAAGGTTCTATACAAGAAAAAGCAAAGGTTTACCAGATCATGATAAAACTGGATGCCGCAAATGCGTCAAAATATCGTGCGATTCGTCGTTAACGTTAAAAATGTCACGTTTTTAAAAAAAAATAGATTTTTTTTTGTTCTGGACTTGAATTATAGCAATTCTTTGTTTAGATTTACAACATAAGGCTTAGTATCGTTAATATTTTTTAGAGTTTGAAGCACAAGCAGCAATGTTTGTGCTTTTTTTATGCCTAAAATGTAAATAATTCGCTTACATATCTTATTTTTGCTGGCAATTATTGTAAATTTTCACTAATTTGCTGAAAAACAAGCATTATATTTAGATATGATCGACCGTATATTGATTAAAAACTACGCCATTATTGAAAATCTGGAAATTGACTTTTCAGATCACCTCACTATTATCACAGGAGAAACCGGAGCCGGAAAATCTATTTTGCTGGGTGCCCTGGGATTGATTATGGGGCAACGGGCAGATGCACGAGCCTTGTATCAGGAAGGAAAGAAGTGCATTGTTGAAGGGGTATTTAATGTAGGTAAATACGGTTTACAGGATTTTTTCGACGATAATGATATTGATTACGATAACGAAGTTTTTATCCGAAGGGAGATTACTCCTTCCGGGAAATCCCGCGCCTTTATAAATGATACGCCAGTCAATTTAAAATTATTAAAACGACTGAGTAGTGCCTTAATCGATCTCCACCAGCAATTTGACAACCTGGATATTCACGAAGTTTCTTTTCAGTTGAGAATGATAGATGCCTTGGCTAATAATAAAAAGATTCTAAAAAAATATAAGGAAAAGTACGATAAGTATGCCGCAGATAAACGCCGATTGGAAGAACTCATTGAGCAAAATGAAAATGCTAATAATGAACTCGACTTTCTTGAATTTCAACTGAACGAACTCAATGAATTGTCTCTTTCTGTCGGAGAAGAAACTGAACTGGAGGCCGAACTCAATCAATTATCCAATTCGGAAGGAATCAAATCTGCCCTAAGTCAGGGCTTCCAAATGATTTCTGAAAGCGAACAAGCCATCACTGGCCAACTGAAAACCGTAGCTAATTCTATAGACGGCATAATCGATTTTCACCCTAAGATAAAAAGTATAGCCAATCGCCTGGAAAGTTTGATTTTGGAACTGGACGATCTCGCCGGAGAAATGGATCGCATCGGGGGGGGGACGGAATATGATCCGGAGCGGATTTCTGTTTTACAGGATCGCCTGGATCTGGTTTATCGTCTGTTTAAAAAACATCAGGTTGACTCTGCTGCGGATTTACTGGCCATTCAGGAAAATTTACAAACAAAACTCGATGCTTTCGGTGATTTATCTTTTGAAATTGAAGCGTTGGAGCAAGCCCTTGATGAACAAGAAAATGACCTTCGCAAATTGGCCGGACTGCTATCGGAACGACGCAAGAGTGTTGTAGCAGGGTTTGAAAAGAAAGTTCATAAACTGCTGGGACAGTTGTCAATGGAACACGCCCGGTTGAAAGTGGATATTCTGGCAGATGGTGACTTGACCGCTACGGGGACGGACACGATTAATTTTCTTTTTGCTCCAAACAAAGGAAGCAATTTTGAACTGATAAAAAATGTGGCTTCCGGTGGAGAATTATCTCGCCTGACCCTCTGTACCAAATCACTGGTGGCTAGTGCTATTCCATTGCCAACTTTGATTTTTGACGAGATTGATACCGGGATTTCCGGGGATGTTGCCCTGAAGATGGGGAATATTTTAAGTCAGTTGTCTTCCCACCATCAGATTGTTTCCATTACCCATTCGCCTCAGGTGGCAATAAAAGCAGACAAGCATTATTATGTATATAAAAAAGTAAAAAGTGATAGAACCATCACCAATGTGAAGGAACTCGAGCGCCCGGAGCGCATCCGCGAAATTGCAACTATGCTGAGTGGAAGTCCGCCTTCTCAGGCAGCCATTAATAACGCAGAAGAGTTGTTAAACTTGTAGGTTTGAATCGTTTCCTCAATCAACCTTTTCCAATTCTACTGACCTATGCCCTAATACTCTTTGGAATCATACTAAGAGTAATCATATATTTTCAGAATCGTTCTTTAATGCTGGATGAGGCCAATCTCGCCCTAAACTTTATTGAGCTATCCTTTGGGGATTTATTTGGTTCCCTAAAATATGATCAATACGCACCACCTCTATTTTCTGTTCTTGAAAAAGGAATGATAACCCTGTTTGGTTATAGCGAGTTGGCCTTGAGGATTTGGCCTTTGATAGCAAGCATCCTTAGTATTTTATTATTCTATAAAACGTGTAAAAAAGTCATATTAGATGATTTTTTATGGTTTCCTGTGGGATTGTTTGCCTTTGGGGAGGTATTGCTGCGCTATTCAACAGAAGCTAAGCAATACGGAACGGATGTACTGATGACCTTAATAGTTGTTTACCTTGCTCTGCATTGGAAGCCAGAAAATATTAAATGGAAACATATAGGATTTTGGATGATGATTGGAGGAGCAGGCATTTGGTTTTCTATGCCGTCTGTGTTTGTTTTGGCAGGCGTCGGATTGTATTATTTGTTTTCATTTTATAAAATTAGAAATTGGAATTTATTTTTGGGAATGATACTGAGTAGTGGGATTTGGTTAATTTCCTTTGCCGCTTATTATTTTTTTATATTAAAAACATCAATAGGACAAGATACTCTTCAGCAATTTCACGAAGCCTATTTTTTTAAATTTAATTCCCTTGCCTTAGAGGATTGGTACGATAACTGGAAATTGCTTACCGGTTTTTACGATAAAACTCTGGGCCATACTTTCCTGGCTATTCTTTGGGGAATCATTACTACAGGCTGGGCTTTTTATTATTTGTTTAAAAATGATATAAAATTATTGCTCTTGTTGTTTGCTCCTGTTTTAGCTTGCTGCTTTGCTTCAGCATTAGGACAGTACTCTTTACTGGTTCGGTTGATATTATTTTTTATTCCGCTTCTATTGATTCTTATTGGATTGGGAACGGAATTATTTTCTAATTATATGAAAAGACCAATCAGGAAAGTAATGTGGGTTTTCCCTTTAGTAATATTATTGAGTTTTGGCGAATGGTCTTATTTTGTAAAACCACTTCAGGTCTCTGAAGTGAAAAAGGTTTTGGAAAAGGCGAATGATGATCCAGGTACTCCCTTCATTTTTGTACACCATACGGCAAGAGGGCAGGGGAGTTATTATAACAGGATGGATACTCCAATGAATTTTTCAAATATTTATATTTCATCCTGGGAGGATCGGCCCGAAGTTATTATTCCTATGCGTACGAATCGTCAGTTGGAATTTTGGTTTATCGGCGGGAGAATCAATGAAGGAGAAATTCAACAATTAAAAAAAGAAATTGGATCTTTTTCTATTATAAAAGAAGAAATATATGAAAAGGGAGCCTTTGCCTTCAAGGGCGTTTTACAATTGTAAAAAACAAGGATGACTGAAACCAGGAAGAGGAGGTATTTTTTCTTGACAATAACTATACAGAAGCTAGCTCTCCTTTGCTGCATGAGGAAATAAAAAAATCCCTGCAAAAATATTTTTGCAGGGATTTTTTTATTGAAAATATATTCTATTCAAATACAACGGGATCTTTAGTTGCATACCACT
>JAHDCK010000157.1:0-3863 GCA_020629915.1 Saprospiraceae bacterium | reverse complement strand
AGGAAATAAAAAAATCCCTGCAAAAATAGCAGGGATTATTGAAAATATATTCTATTCAAATACAACGGGATCTTTAGTTGCATACCACTCATCGTATTTATTCTGGTATTTTTTATCTACGGCATTGCGTTTGATTTTAAGCGTTGGCGTTAGGATCGCATTTTCAGGCGTCCATTCTTCCTGTACGATGACCATCGTTTGCAGTTTTTCATGTTTCTCCAAAATCGGATTGATTTCCTTTAGCGTTTCTGCCAGGCTAGCTTTAATGGCATCGGCATTTTTTCCCCTTGCATCAGCAGATAAAACGACTAAAGCCAGTGGCTGAGGAATTCCGGAACCCACCACACAGACCTGCTCTACATTTTGATTTTTAGAAAGTTTTAATTCAATTGGATTTGGAACAACATATTTTCCTTTACCCGTTTTGAATAAATCTTTTACGCGTCCCGTAATTTTAAGGTAACCATTTTTAACTTCTCCCTGATCACCGGTGTGGAGGTATCCGTCTTTTACAGTCTCAGCTGTTTTTTCAGGGAGTTTGTAATACCCCTTCATAATACATGGCGATTTAATGCATATTTCTTCTTCATCTGTAAGCTTTAGTTCAACTGTCGGCATTGCTTTTCCTACCGTTCCGAATTTATAATCATTATGTCGGTTACAATGAGAAAAGGCACAATCTTCAGTCATTCCATAAACATCCTGAATGACGATGCCGAGTTTTTTAAACCACTCCATAGTCGCTTGAGGCATTGGAGCCGCCCCTGTGAGGAAGTGATTGGTATGATCGAATCCCAATCCGCTTTTGATTTTATTTTTTATAACATTGGAAAGGATAGGAATTTTTAAAAGCATATTTAATCGGGCTGGCGGCATTTTAGCTAAAATACCCATTTGGAATTTAGTCCAGATACGTGGCACACCCAGGAATATGGTTGGCTTTGCATATTCCATATTGTCCTTGAAGGTATCCAGAGATTCCGCAAAAAATACAGCTGCACCTGTAGCCAAACAACCCATTTCGATCAACATCCGTTCTGCAATATGGGAAAGTGGGAGGTAGGAAAACAACCGACCATGTTTAGAATTGGAATTACCAAACTGAACAATCCGCTTGGCGTGGTCGATGGCATAAGACAAATTGAAAAAGGTGTGCATAACACCTTTTGGGTTTCCGGTCGTGCCGGAAGTATAAATAATAGTCATGAGATCCTCTAAATCTCTGTCCGGGTTTTCCGAAATTGGCTCGTTTGCTGCAATGATGTCATCCCATTTTTCATATCCGGATTCCTCGTACCATGGAAATGAAATACAACGAATGCTGGAGGGTACGCCCCCTCGCATAGAATCCCAATCGTCCAATTTTCCAACAAAAAGCACCTGAGTTTCGGAATGATCCAGAACAAACTCAATCGTTTTAGAACTAACGTTGGGATAAACAGGGACAGAAACATAACCAGCCATCATAATTGCCAAATCACTCATGATCCAATGGGCACAGTTTTTGGAAACGATTCCTACCTTTGATTTGGGTTCCAGGTTGAGGGATTTCAGATAAGCGGCCATCCTCCGGATTTGATCCCCGGCTTGTTTGTAAGTGAATGTATTCCATTGCCCGTTAAAAGGCTGATTGAGAAATACATCATTAGGGCGCGTAGATTCCCATTGATAAAAAAGGGAGAGCGGTGATTTTAATTGCTCGGACATGTTTTAATTCATTAAAGGTGTTTAGAAAATTGTTTGGGAAAATAGTTTAGAAGGTTAAACACGAGGTTAAATCCACTCTAAAAGAATTTCCCCAGACCAACCATGTGTTGGATAGGTTGCTAAATTAAAAATTTAATTCTATTGTTTGAATATAATTAAAACGATTTTTGGAAAATTGAAATGAGGAAACATAAAAATTGCGTTTTATTAGGAAATGAACCAAACTTCTTGCACTTTTCTTTGTTTAAAGTTAAATAGTACTCTTTTTTATTTAAAAATAATTTATATAAAATGATTAGATGGATATGCTTGTTCCTGTTTTCCTGGTCACTGACCTTATCAGCTCAAGATAATGAAGAAGTAATTGAGAAAATTCTTCGGGCCATTGAGAACTGTGAAACTCTGGAATATACTTTAGTGATGGAGCAACGCATAGGTAAGGAAATGAAAAAATCCCGAAACTATTCCCGAATGAGTGTGGATGGGCCAAAGGTTTATATCCGTCAGGCTTTTCCTAACAAGGGGGTGGAAGTTTTGTACCACAAGGCACTACTGGGGGAAAAAGCATTGGTAAATCCAGGAGGTTTTCCATATATCAATTTATGGTTTAATCCCCACAGCAGTCAAATGCGCAAGGATAATCATCACACCTTATTATACAGTGGGTTTCGTTTTTTGGGAAAGGTTATAAAAGCGTTGAAGGAAAAGGCAGAAGGGAATTTTAATGAATATTTTAATAATATTACTAAAATTAATTGGAAGGGAAGGGAAATGTGGAAAGTGGAAATGCAGAATCCGGATTATCATTTTTTTGAGTATTCCCCGAGGGCAAATGAAAAGATTTCTGATATGGGGGCGCGGTTTGTGGTAAGTGATCATAAAATAAAAGAAATCAACCAACTTTATAGTTTTGGGGAGTCTGGTAAGAATGTTATAAAAATTCCATCCTCTTATTTTAAAAAGGCCATTTTATATGTAGATGCTGAAAGTTATTTGCCGGTTTATCAGGAAATCTACGACGATATAGGTTTGTATGAGCAGTTTGAATTTCAAAATTTAAAGGTTAATCCAAAATTTCCATCCAGTGAGTTTACCAAGAACGGACCGGACTACAATTTTTAGAGTGGTTTATTTTCCCTACTTTAGCACTTATTAACGAACAATTTGGAAAATTTAACACGCCCCTAACAGCATACGGCATGTGAATTGTCGTATATTGAAGTGTATTTTATTCCAATATTTTATCAACAAAACTTCACGTAATGAAAAAATTAATGTTTTTGTGCTTAGCGATGTTTGCTTTGGTTCTTTCCCCATCCCTTCTTTCCGCTCAATCGAAAAAGGCCAATGGAGATAAATGGGAAAAAATGAAAAAAGAAAACGGAACCAAGGGAAAATATGGAACAAGCGCTTCCCCCACAAATGTCAAGCATAGCAAAGTCGAAAAAAATACGATAGTGCTGGCTGATGGAACAAAAATCGTCATTGATCCAAAAGAAAAGTTGACTAAGAAAGAGCAAAAAAAATTGGATAAACTAATTAAAAAAGCCGCTGTGGAACAAGAATCAGGCCAGTAGGCCAAAATATATACTCAGAAGAAAGAGGCCGGAACAACGTTCCGGCTTTTTTATTTCTCAGCAATAATATGCCAGACTTCATTATTAATAGTTCCTATCAATTCAAGGTTAGCTGCATCAATAGTCATTTCAAAAATCTGAGCATCGTCTATTAATTTGATCTCTACCCGTTCTCCATTTTCCAATAACCGATACTCTCCATCAATATAAGTGTCCCGGTCATTTATATCCGTCAGCACCCATTGTGTTATTCCAACGCCTTCATCCCGGTCGTAAGTTTTAAAGTCAGCTTCAAAATTTGTATAGGTACTTTCCATATATTCCTCAGCCTCAATTTGAAGCGAAGTAACGGACCATACTCCCTGGAGGTGATCAATTATTTTTTTCTCTTTAGAACAACTCGTCAAAAATATTCCGCCGAGCAAAAGGGAAAGTATAATTACTTTAATTCGCATAAGTATTGTTTTTATTTTATAAAAATATATTTATAATTAAGCAAGTAAGTAACCGGCCACAATAATCTTTAAATACTTTGAACGATTTTTTAATTTCTTCTTCGTTAAAAAGCCTCGCCGACGC
>JAHDCK010000156.1 GCA_020629915.1 Saprospiraceae bacterium | reverse complement strand
CACAGGTTAAAAACCTGTTGACGTATTTCGGATTAGGCACAGCCTAATCCAGTCAGAATACATATATGTGCAAAAAGTGCTTCATGTACAGTAGCATGATTTATTTTTTAAGTACACTTTCCATAAAATAAGGCCGTTTAAATATCGCCGGGTTATTAGACGTTATTGCAAAAAATTGATTATAGGCAAACCGTAGTTTTAAAAATATCCTGCGTTATTTCTCTCAACCGTAGCCAGGCTATGCTTTTCGAGAAATGCCTTGTCTATTTTCAAAACTACAATTTACCCTTTATAAAAAACTTTTCGCAATAACGTCTATTGAACTAAAATAATTAATCGCCAAACCTTATAAAAACAAAAAACATATTTGTTATTCCTAAAGTCAACAATTGTGATTTTCCTTTTGAGCTAACTCTGTAAAGGTATCAGATTTATCTTCTTCCGGTCTGTCCAGACAAGGAAAATCTTTTTCTATTAAAATATGAATTTTATTATTTTGAAATTCCAAACCGACCTGATTAGAATCCATCCAATGCTTTGCCATTTCATCCGGAATTTCTACTAATAAAATATTATTATTATACGAAGATTCTAAATTTATTGCACTAGAATTTATTTTTAATTTATAATAAAAAACTACTCCTCCAAAATCTAAGGATTCATTTATCTCTCCTGCTGTTTTCAATTCTTCCAGGTCAGACTTCCGGCATCTGAGTCGAATGCTATTTGTTACACATCTTATTTTCATATACTCAACTTTAATCTATTTGAATTGCTGTAAATATTCATTCTATCTCTTCCCAAAAAACCAATCAAAGTCAGCCCGTTTTCTTCTGCCATTTCGATGGCCAAACTCGAAGGCGCACCCACAGCTACTAAAACGGGTATGCCTACCATCAGGCATTTCAAAGTCAACTCATAAGATACCCGACCACTCACAAACAAAATTTTATTTTTAAAATTAAAATCTTCCATATTCATTGCTGCACCAATAACTTTGTCTACGGCATTGTGTCTTCCTATATCCTCTTTTACTAAAATAGGGTTTCCCTCAACATCTGCTATTCCAGCTGCGTGAATTCCACCTGTATCATTAAACAAATTTTGCAGCTCTTTTACCTTACCACTTAATTTTAATATATTATCAGGTAAAATTTGATTTTTCATTCCCATTAAAACCGGAAAAATTCCGTCGTATAAATTTTCCAAACTATCAATCCCGCATAAGCCACAACTAGCGGTGGCACAAAAATTTCTTTGGTGCTTGGAAGGATCAAATTGAACCTCCGGACTCAATTCAATCTGACGACTGTTGGGATTTGGTTTTTTAGTAGAGGAATAATTTATTTTTTTTATATCTGAAATATCTTCAATAATACCGGAAGTTTTAAGAAATCCGAGAATCAGATCTTCATCCTGTCCGGGAGTGCGCATGGTCAAATTGAGGGCAAAAGTCGTTCTGTCCTTTTCCGGCCCAAATTCTAAAATCATTTCTAAAGGTTCCTCTGCCACAATTTTATCGGAAAACATTTTCAGGGCATCCCTGCGGAATTTTTGAACCCTAAAGTTTCTCCACCCCTGTATTTTTATTCGACTATTATCCAAGTTATAGTGTTTTAAATTTGCCCTAATTTACCTCAATTTCCAAAAATATTTCTTTTTTCAGGTTAACCCCGTATTTTTGAAGTGGAAAACAAAAACGGATTCCATTGTTTAAAGATAAAAAAGAATTTGAAGCCTTGTTTCGTCAGCATTATCCCGCTACGGTTTTGCTGGCAAAAAAATACGTCCGGGATATGGATGAGGCCAGAGATGTAGCTCAACAGGTTTTTATTAAATTATACGAAAAAAGAGAAACCATTCAAATAAAGTCCTCCCTGAAAAGCTACCTCTTTCAGGCAGTACGGAACACCGCCCTTAACCTTGTCAAACACCACCAAACTCATACTAAACATACGGAAAATGTGAAATATCTTCAACCTAAAACAGTGGATGATATTGACCACCAAATGCGGTATTCAGAACTGGAAAGCCAAATACATCGCCTAATTGCCCAATTGCCGGAAAAATGCCGGGAAATTTTCAAAATGAATCGGTTTGAACATAAAAAAAACAAAGAAATCGCAGAGGAATTGGGTATTAGCATTCGGACTGTGGAAACGCAAATTAGCAAGGCATTAAAATTCCTTCGGGCAAACCTTTCCCCGGATCTCTTAACGGCTTTTTTACTTTTTTTGACTTTTTTTTAAAAAAATGCGTTTTATTATACGTGTACTTGATTTTTCGACTGTCCTAACATTGAATAAAACTCTAATTTTTCCTTAATGAAACCTGAAAAAAACATTCCGGACGATTTGCTCTCCAAACATTTGGAGCAAAATCTCAATGCTCAGGAGCAGGAGCAGTTGGAAGCCTGGCTCGGCGATGCCGATGAAAATCAGGCTGAACTTAACGATCTCGAAACCATCTGGAATGCCGCAGAAGGTGCTGCTGAACTTGACGGTTTGGATGTAGATGCGGACTGGAATGCCGTTTCGGGACAATTAAAAGATGCAGCACCAGAGGCCAAGGTGCGAAAATTATCATGGGTGACGATTGCTGCGGCAGCGGCAGCTATTTTTCTTTTTTCTACTTCGATTCTTCAAATGTTCAACACAACTTCCCCTTCTGTTCAACAATATGCGCTGGCTGACGGGACTAAAGTTTGGGTAAAGGAAGGGACGAATTTTACTGCGCCTGAGTCCTTCGATGGAAACCAGCGAGTAGTTCAACTCAAGGGAAAGGCCTATTTTGACGTAGCCGAAAACCCAAATAAACCTTTTATAATAAAAACAGAAAATGGAGGGGAAATTACGGTATTGGGGACTTCCTTTAACGTGCAAACTTCCCCTAAAACGACCGAAGTGATTGTAAAAACCGGAAAGGTTCAACTGGCGGATAAGGCAGGAAAAAATGCCATCCAAATGGAGGCCAATGAGCGCGGCATTTACCGGGAGGGAGATTTGGAAAAAGATTATAATGAAAATCCAAATTTTCAATCCTGGAGAACGGGCAACTTTGTATTTGATAACACGCCCCTAAATGAGGTAGTTTGGAATCTTTCTACTTTTTATAAAAAGCCTATTGTACTGGCTGATTCAAATATTGATTGCAACCTGACAGCTTTCTTCCAGCGTGAAAATATATCAACCATTTTGGAAACGCTTGAAAAGTCCTGTGCTTTGAAATCGAAGGAACAAGATGGGGAATATGTATTGTACAGATAGAATTTTCTTATACAAAAAAATCTATCCCACAATCCTTTTTATCACTCTTAGCTTATGCGTGTACTTTTCCAGGCCAACATTGTAAATCCCGTAATGATCCAGATAGTCAATCCGAACGTGACCAGAAGCATGAATGATTTGGTTGTCGTCTAAAATAATCCCGACGTGGGCAATGCGTTTTTTTCTGTTTTCAAAAAAAGCCAAATCACCCGGCTGAGCCTGATCCACAAAATCAACGAGCTTTCCTTCATGAACCTGCTGTGAAGCATCTCTTGGTAAGCGGACGCCTACCATTTTATATACAATTTGAACCAGGCCGGAACAATCGATCCCAAAGGGAGACCGACCACCCCACAAATAAGGTGCGTACAAGTATTTTCTGGCTATTTTTAATAATTGGGGAACACTAAATTTTGTTTCCTTTGGATTTATGACCTGACCGCTAAAAGTAAAAGCCTGACCATTGATACGAAAATTTAAACCATCATAGTTTGGCAAAGTGCTTCCCAACACAATAGGAATATAATAATTGTTAGTCATAGCGCCCTGAGACAACTCCAGACTAAATGCATATTTGTTTTTTATTAATTTATAATCCTTCTCTGTAATCGGGTGAAACTGCCTGTAGTCGATCCATCCCTTGTAGTCATCCCAATCACATCGAATATTGACCCAGTTTCCTTTTTTTTCCAGAATTTCAATCGTTTCCCCAAAAAGTGCCTGGGAAACCATTTCACTGGTATCCGAGGGAGACTTCCTTATCGGAATGGCACTGAGGGAGCAAACGGCGAAATTCATTTAGATTTTAATTATAAAATAAAAAATTATAAAAAAGAGATTAATACTGACTTAACTCAAAAGTAATAAATCTAAATGAAAACCAGTTTTAGAATTTGGAAAAATATGAGACAGTTTTAAAATATAAAACTGTAAATTTGTTGCTTAATAATTCATGCCTTTCTAATGAAGAAAATATTTATTTTAACAATTTCCGTATTTCTGAGCTTCATCATCAATGCTCAGGATGTTCATTTCACTCAACACTTTGCCTCTCCACTTACCTTAAACCCTGCCCTTGCCGGGAATTTTAATGGAAATTACAGAGCGACGGCTATCTACAGAGACCAGTGGCGTGGTGTTGTCAATCCCGGATTTATTAGTGTCGGGACTTCCTTTGATATGCGGGTAAAATTATTCAAACGCTCCCGTTATGCAGATGCGATGGGAGTCGGCATGAATTTTTATACCGACAGGTTGAGTTCATCAGGCTATACAGCCAATCAAATAAACCTTTCAGGAGCTTATCACAAATCTCTCAATCCACACGGAAACAATTATCTTTCTATTGGGTTTTATGGTGGAATTGCTCAACGAGATGCCAATTTTGATGATATCTCTTTTGGAGATCAATTTAATGGAGTAAATGGTTATACCAATCCTACTTCTGAAGAACTTCCGGATAACAATTACACCTTTGCAGATTTTGGTGCCGGTGTCTTTTGGAGCTACAGCCCCTCCAATACCTCTTATTTTTATTTTGGCGGCACTATTCACCATGCTAATCGCCCCAATATTTCCTTTGACCAAGAACAAAATATCCCAATTTTGCCCCGATTTACCGGGCATCTGGGTGGGGAAATACCATTTTCCAGAAACTTGGCTATCGTTCCAGGAATCAATGTTTCCAGCCAGGGTTCTCACCTTCGCCTGAATTCGGGGTTGAATGTAAAAATGATGTTGGAAACCAATGCCCTTTATCTGGGTGCCTGGGTTAGGCCTGTTTCAGGACTGGATAACGGGATAGCCATTGACGCTGCAATGTTCGTGGCAGCATTTGATTTTTCAACCGCACGGGTGGGTGTAAGCTATGATTTAAATCTATCCCAGCTCTCTGGTGGAACTGGACATGGAGCCTTTGAAATATCTATGGCCTATATTGGTCAGTATGAGGATGATAATGTTTCTTGTCCCCGGTTTTAAATTACTTGGTTTTTATATTAGAATTTTTAGAAACCCATAAAATTTGGCTGTTTTCTTACACCTCTGTATAATATGCAGAGGTTATTTTTTTTTTACCGTTTCGCACCTTATCTTGGACTCATATTTAAACTAAAAAAGTAAACCTGATTTTTCAGGGATACAAAAACGGGAAACCTATGAAATACCTTCTGACAATTCTATTGTTTACCCTAACCTTAAGCCCGCTATGGGCCCAACCCTCAAACGACGATTGCACCATGCCTATTCTTTTTCCGGTGGATAGTTGTTCCCCAGCGGCTCAGTATACCAATGTCAATGCAACAGAAACCTTGATCTCTTCTTTTCCTCCTGCACAAATACCTAGTTGCTGGAACGGAGCCGATAGAGATGTTTGGTTTACCTTTGCTACAGGAACGTCCCCTCTGGATTTTATCCTCGAAGTAAATGGTTCTGATATGGGTATGGGAACTATCGTCCAGCCTCAAATTGCTTTGTATCGGGGGGATTGCGTTTTAGATGATTTAGCAGAACTCGCCTGTGCCAGCGCAGCGGTTGGCGAGGGTTCTATAGAATTAGAAGTATTAGGGCTTGACCCCTTCACTTTGTATTTTGTAAGGGTAAATGATTACTCCCTGACGGCACAACCAAATGCAGGGACCTTTCAGTTTTGTTTAAAGGAATTTGTTCCGCCTGTTATCATGTCCGACGGTTCTACCACAGAATGTAACGGAACCATCGTAGACTCAGGGGGCGAGGATAATCCCTACAGCTCAAATGAAAATTTTACTTATACAATAACTCCTTCTGATTCTAATAATTGTATTTCACTTGTCGTGAATACTTATGATATCCAGCAGGGCACTGACTTTTTAGATATTTATGACGGTGATGATCCCACTACAGCCCCGCTTATCGGGCAGGTTTCGGGGAATGGAAGTAATTATGAAATACAAGCATCCAGCGGCTCTATGACATTGGTCTTTTCTTCTAACTTTACGGTAGAAGGAGACGGATTTTTCGCCACTTGGTCCTGTACTACTGATACTTGTACTATTGCCCCTTTTAGTAGTTGTGATTTCCCGACCACTATTCCAGGAATTCCTTTTAGCATCCCCGGTCAAACGACTTGTACCGCCGGAAACAATTACAGTTCAGCAGATGCATGTGGAAGTCTGACGCTGGATGGAGAAGATTATGTTTTTGTATATGATTCTCCCGGAGATGAATGTTTTGAAGTATCTGCTTTAAATTCAAATTTTGGAACAGGTGTTTTCATCGTTGACGGCTGTCCTGACGATCCCATGTCTAGCTGTTTAGCCTTTGGGGAAGATGGGAGTGCCTCAGTTAATGTTGAAAACCCCACTACCTTATATATAATAGTTGCTAATGACGGAGGATGTACTCCTTTTGATTTAAATATTGATTTTTCTGATTGTCCGCCTACAAATGATTTTTGTGAGACAGCGACTTTTATAACTGATTTTAGTGGATATATTGGTTCAACTTCAGGAGATTATACTCCTGATGCAGAACAATTAGAATTTGATCCTTTCTGTGGCTCTATTGAAAACAATTCCTGGTACTCCTTCATTGCAGATTCTACAGATGCTGTTTTAGAAATTAATGTAGGAAATGATACCTGCTTTGATGCACAAGGCAATCCGGATGTAACTGGAAATATTCAGGTTTTATTTATACAAACAGATGATTGCCAAAACTTTACACAGGTAGAAGGGTTTGTTAATGGTCAGTATACAGATAATCTTTGTTGGGACCCAATTGGAGGAGATCCCTTTCCTACTCCTTTAGATTCCTCTGTTCTGCAGGCCACTAACTTAACCCCTGGGGAAGAATATTATATTATGGTAGATGGATTTGGTGGAGATGAATGTAACTATACGATAAATGCTGGCCCCGGAGTTTTGGTAACTCAGTTATCTGTACCCGCAGATACGGTTGTTTGTAGTCAGGACTCCGTTCAATTATATGCATTATTATCAGATACAACTGGGTTTTCAGATTTTACTTATAGTTGGGTTCCAAATGTGAATATATCAGATTCAAGTATTTTTAATCCTATTGTTACACCAGACACAACAACTACCTATACCGTTACAGTTGAAATAGGTAGCACCGGGAATACTTTTACAGAATCCGTAACCGTTACCGTTGTAGATTCTGTTGTCGCTCAAATAAACATATCAGATACCACAATATGTCAGGGACAGAGTGTTCAATTAGTAGGTTCCGGCGGAGGTGTTTTTGAGTGGCTTCCGAGTATGTGGTTAAGTGATTCCACTGCTGCCGATCCCATTGCTCAGCCACAAGATACCATAACTTATGAATTTGTCACTTTTGCTTCCTGTGGTACCGATACGGCTTCTGTGACTATCAATGTACAAAATGCCCTCGCAGAAATTGCTCAGGATACCGTTTATATTTGTAAGGGAGGAACCATATTTTTAAGTGTAACAACAGAAGGAACCGGAGGAACCGGATTATCCTGGTCACCGGATAGTACATTGACCTGTGGAGATTGTCCTTTCCCAACTGCTTTTCCATTTGAAACAACAACTTATGTAGCTTCCTATAATACAGATGCCTGTACGGTTTCTGATTCCATTGTTGTAAAAGTAGATTCTCTTCCGGAGGCTAATTTCATTGAGGACACTTTAATTTGTCCCGGGGAAATGGTGATTCTCTCCTATACAGCCGTTACAACAGGTTATCCTGATATTGAATTTTTATGGACACCCAATTCGGAGATTTTATTTGGAGATACTTCCACATCAAATATTATTGTGACGCCCGGAGATACCACGACTTACATTCGCTATACCACCAATGGTGCTTGTTCTTCTGTCGATTCGGTCACCGTTTATGCTCCGGAAATTCCAATAATTACAGCCATGCCTGTGGATACCACCATTTGTATTGGCGATACGGTTCAGCTTTTTGCTACGAGTTCAGATCCAAATTTCCCTATTGAATGGGCCGCAGATCCGACGCTTTCTTGTACGGATTGCACAGATCCAATTGCAGTCCCGACCCAAACGACTACTTATATCCTAAATGCGGGACAGGTAGAATGTGCTGGGTTAGCCACGGTTACTGTAAATGTATCCCCTGAGCCGGTTTTTGATTTAATTGATGATGATGGAATTTGTGAAGGAGAACGCATTACCTTGGGAACGATTCCCGGTAACGCCGGTAGCACCTATGATTGGTCCCCTTCTAATTCCATTGATCCGTTAACTTTGAATACGGCTAATCCGGATGCCTTGCCAATTGTCACCACTACTTATACCCTTACGGCAACTAATGGTGCTTGTACGGCAACAGATCAGGTTACCATTGAAGTAACACCGGATTTTGATTTATCCATAGAACTTGGACCCAATCAGGACAATATTATTTGTCCGGGCGAAAGTGTGGATTTAACTGCAATTCATACCTCTCAAAATACCCCGATTTTTTACGGTTGGGACAATAATCTGGGAGATCAGGCTTCTGTAACGGTTATGCCTAGTACCACAACGACCTACAATGTAACTGTAAATGATGATAATTGCAGTAAATCAACCAGTGTTACAATTGTTGTTTTATCGCCTCCTTCACTAAGTGGAGTTATAAACAATACCACAATATGCCCGGGTGATTCTATTGCACTCCAACCTTCCGGCGGACAATCTGGTGTAGAATATGTTTGGACTTTGGAAGATGGAACTATTGTCAGTAATAGTACTAATCCTTTTGTTTCACCTGATTCTACTACCACTTATTTTGTAATGGCGACCAGCGAACAAGGTTGTGAATCAGAAGGTTCCGTTACCATAGATATTGCCATGCTCGATGTCAATGTTACGGAAGATACTGTTTATGTTTGTGAAGATGCATCCGTCTCTCTGGGTGCAGAAGGCACGGGTGGAAACACCTTCAATTGGGGTCCAAATGTTAATATCAATGGAGCAAATACAGCTGCCCCAACTGTTAGTCCTAATTCTAATCAGGTTTATGTGGTAGAATACACCGTCAATGGCAATTGTCCGGTTTATGATTCTGTACTAGTGATTGTGGGTGGAACATTTGATGTCATTATTTTACAGGAGGATACGACCTTATTCCAGGGAGCACCTGTTGTTTTAGGAACAGCGTTGGATACCCTTTCGGGAAATCAAATCACGGGAGTCACTTATGAATGGAGTCCATTAGATTGGTTACTTACATCTAATGATCCTGCTAACCCCACTGCAGCCCCTCTGGAGAATATTAGTTATACAGTGACCGCTACCTCTTTCGAGGGATGTTCGGATACTTATGGCCCTGTAAATATTACGGTTATTCCACCTAACTATGATATGCCGAATGCCTTTACACCGAATGGCGATGAAGATAATGATTACTTCCGTCCGGTCTTCTCAGACGGAGCATTGATTGAAGTGGACGAATTCCGAATATTTGACCGCTGGGGTGAAATGGTATTTGACAACGAAGATACGAAAGGCTGGGATGGAACCTTTAGAGGAAGAGCTATGCCACAAGATGTTTATGTTTATAAAGTTAGATTAAAATTACCCTCAGGACAATTAGTTGATTTTAAAGGCAACTTAACTTTACTAAGATAATTTTTATATAAAATATTTTAAAAAACCTCCTTTAAAAAACAAAGGAGGTTTTTTATTTTAAATTATAATATAACATTAAAAATAATTCGTGTTGTTTATTCGGCTTTAAATCTAATTTTGTGAATTAAGAAGGTTATTATTTTAATAAATTCTAATTGAGACCGGTAAACACTTTTTGACCCTCTTTTTCTTAAATCCTCTCATATTTTCTTAACTTTTCGTCCGATTTCACAAAACAAAAGTCAGAATGAAACAACTAACCTTTCTTCTCGTGTTTTTCCCTGTTCTTTTATGGGCCCAACCCTCCTACGATGATTGTACAATGCCCATTAATCTGCCGATAGATTCCTGTTCTTTATCCGGGCAATATAATAATATTGCTGCTACTGA